>NZ_JABAED010000009.1:0-191862 GCF_023701875.1 Rahnella sp. CG8 | reverse complement strand
AAGGGTCCATGATGAGCATGAACCCTTTTTACACGAGCCACCGGATCGGTCAACTGATCCTTAAACGATCGGCATTACCCTTTGCAGGTGCCTTTTTGCTGTCTGAATGTCCGCTGTTTGATCAAACGGCTTTCGGGATTTCAGAGTGCTGTTTTTCGCTCTGGCGGTTTGAAGGCTGGGCGAAGTAGGTTTTGTCTTCCCAGCGCAGCATGGTCAGGTCACCGCCCCAGCAGCAGCCGGTATCCAGCGCATAAATGCCTTCCGGCGTGCCTTTCCCTTCCAGTGATGCCCAGTGTCCGAACGCAATACTGTAGCCTGCTTCCTGTAAAGGCCCCGGAATATCAAACCAGGGTTTCAGCGGCTTCGGCGCGTTTTCCGGGATATCTTTGCAGATCATATCCAGTTGTCCGTTCGGGAAGCAATAACGCATGCGGGTGAAAGCATTGGTGCTGAAACGCAAACGCGCCAGACCCGTCAGTTCAGGATGCCAGTTGTTCGGCATATCGCCATACATCGCATCCAGAAACAGCGGATAAGTATCGCTGCTCAGGACGGCTTCCACTTCACGGGCGCACATTTGAGCGGTGTCGAGATCCCATTGCGGCGTGATCCCTGCGTGGGCCATGACCAGCTTCAGATCTTCATCAACCTGCAGTACCGGCTGGCGGCGCAACCAGTTGATCAGTTCGTCAGCGTCTTCGGCTTCAAGCAAGGGCGTGATGCGGTCTTTCGGTTTGTTGAAACTGATCCCCGCGTAAACCGCCAGCAGATGCAGATCGTGGTTACCGAGCACCATCCGGACACAATCCCCCAAACCGCTGACAAAACGCAGCACTTCGAGCGAGGACGGACCGCGGGCGACTAAATCACCCGTCAGCCACAGGACATCGTTTTGCGGATTAAAATCCACCTGCGCCAATAGCGCCTTGAGTTCATCGATGCAGCCGTGAACATCACCAATAAGATATGTCGACATGAGGATTAATTTATCAGCGTAGGGATGGCGAGGCGGAAGACCGGAACAGGCACACGGAAGGTTTCACCGTCTTGTGCGACCATTTCATAATGGCCTTCCATCGTGCCCAGTGGCGTTTCTAAAATAGCGCCGCTGGTATAGTAAAATTCATTGCCTGGCAGGATCAGCGGTTGTTCACCGATGACCCCTTCACCCTGGACTTCAGTCTGGCGACCGTTACTGTTGGTTATCAGCCAGTAACGGCGAAGCAGTTGCACATTAAAACGCCCCAGATTGCGGATGGTGATGGTGTAAGCGAAGACAAAACGTTCTTCTTCGGGTATCGACTGTGACTCAACGTAGATACTTTGCACCTGAACACAAACGCGGGGCGAATTAAGCATAACGCTACTCCTGAAGTTCCGGGGTTTTAGGTCGTGTGGACAACCAGTTAGCCAGTTTACAGAATTGCTCTACAGAAATATTTTCAGCACGCATGCTGAGATCTAAACCCAGTTCGGTCATTTGTTCAGGAGTGAACAGGTGGCCGAGGCTGTTGCGCACTGTTTTACGACGCTGGTTGAAAGCATCCGTTGTCAGACGGCTCAGAATGCGAATATCAGGCACCGGATACGGGATCACTTCATGCGGCACTAAACGTACCACAGCGGATTCCACTTTAGGCGCCGGTGTGAAGGATTCTGGTGGAACTTCCAGAACCGGGATCACGTTGCAATAATATTGCGCCATCACCGTTAAACGACCATACGCTTTGCTGTTCGGGCCTGCAACCAGACGGTTTACCACTTCCTTCTGCAACATAAAATGCATGTCTTTGATGGCGTTGGTATAAGTGAACAAATGGAACATCAGCGGCGTAGAAATGTTGTACGGCAGGTTACCAAAGACACGCAGTGGCTGACCGAGTTCTTCAGACAGTTCGCCGAAATTAATTTTCATCGCATCAGACTGGATGACCCGCAGTTTGCCCTGAAACTTAGGGTTATTTTCCAGACGTGTTGCCAGATCACGGTCGAGTTCGATGACCGTCATGCTGTCCAGGCGCGAAGCAACAGGCTCAGTTAACGCCGCCAGACCCGGACCGATTTCAACGACGGCCTCGCCCGGCATAGGGTGAATGGCCGACACGATGCTATCGATAACAAACTGATCGGTTAAGAAGTTTTGCCCAAAACGTTTACGGGCAAAGTGACCTTGGTGGACTCTACTATTCATTGTTGTTATTTATCGTTGCTGTTATTTGCCATGTGAATGGCGAGATTTATTGCTGTCTTGAAACTGCCCGCATCGGCGGTGCCGGTGGCGGCGAGTTCAAGGGCGGTACCGTGATCAACGGAAGTCCGGATAAAAGGCAGGCCGAGTGTGATATTCACTGCGCGACCAAATCCCTGATATTTTAGCACCGGAAGGCCCTGATCGTGATACATCGATAAAACAGCATCGGCATGTTGCAGATATTTAGGCTGGAATAACGTATCAGCGGGCAGCGGGCCGATGAGATTCATCCCTTGCTGGCGCAGTTCGTCCAGGGCAGGAATGATAATGTCGATCTCTTCGTGCCCCATGTGGCCACCTTCGCCGGCATGTGGATTCAGGCCACACACATAAATTTGCGGCTCGGTAATACCAAATTTGGTTTTCAGATCATGATGCAAAATGGTGATGACTTCATGCAGGCATTCGCGGGTAATTGCACCCGGCACCGCCAGCAAAGGCAAATGCGTGGTCGCCAGCGCAACGCGCAACTCTTCGGTTGCCAGCATCATCACAACACGGTCGCAATGGCTGCGGTCAGCGAAGAATTCGGTATGGCCGATGAAGGGAATTCCGGCATCGTTGATAATGCTTTTTTGAACCGGGCCGGTGATCAGTGCAGCGAATTCACCGCTGATAGCACCGTCGCAGGCACGTGCCAGCGTTTCCACCACGTAGGGCGCATTAGCCACATCAAGTTTACCTGCGGTCACCGGGACGGCGAGTTTAACAGGCAAAACGGTCAATGTGCCCGCAGCCTGAGGCTCTGGCGGACGCGCGCTCTGATAATCGCGTAAGCGGATATTCAGGCCGAGTTTCTCAGCACGTTCAAGCAGTAAGGCCGGATCGACACAGACCACTAATTCAACAGGCCATGCCTGCTGAGCCAGCGCCAGTACCAGATCCGGCCCAACCCCGGCCGGTTCGCCGGGGGTAATGACCACAGATTTTGTCACGGAAGTATTATTTTCCATTCCCATCCATAATTTTCACATACGCTTCAGCACGCTGTTCCTGCATCCACGTCTGGGCTTCTTCCGCAAATTTGCGGTTGAACAGCATGCGGTAAGCACGTTCTTTCTGTGCCGCATCTGTTTTATCGACCTGACGGGTGTCGATAAGTTGGATCAAGTGCCAGCCAAACGAAGAGTGAACCGGTGCACTGATTTCACCTTTTTTCAGGTTCATCAACGCATCACGGAACGCAGGATCGTACATGTCTGGTGACGCCCAACCTAAATCGCCGCCCTGATTAGCAGAGCCAGGATCCTGAGAAAGCTGTTTGGCTTCATCAGCGAATGTGGCTTTACCGCTCTTAATATCAGCCGCAACCTGTTCCAGCTTCGCACGCGCCTGCGCATCCGTCATTACGACAGAAGGTTTCAGCAGGATATGACGGGCGTGAACCTCGGTGACAGAAACCGTTTTATTGTCGCCACGGATATCGTTCACTTTCAGAATGTGGAAACCAACACCAGAACGAATCGGGCCAATGACCTGGCCTTTCTGAGCGGTGCTTAACGCCTGAGCAAACAGGGAAGGCAGTTCCTGCAATTTGCCCCAGCCCATGTTGCCGCCTTTCAGTGCCTGGGAATCAGCCGAGTAGGTGATAGCCAGTTTGCCAAAGTCCGCACCATTGTTCAGATCAGCAACAATTTTCTTCGCCAGCTGTTCTGCAGAATCAACCTGATCCTGAGTTGGGTTTTCTGGCAGTGGCAACAGAATATGGCTGAGGTTGAATTCAGCACCGCTGCCGTTTTGCGCCGCAACCTGTTTGGCAAGCTGATCCACTTCCTGAGGCAGTATGGTGACACGGCGACGCACTTCACTGTTACGTACTTCGCTGATGATCATTTCCTTGCGAATCTGCGTACGGTAAGTGCTGTAGTTCATTCCGTCATAAGCCAGACGGCTGCGCAGTTGATCAACAGAAATGTTGTTTTGCTGTGCAATACCTGCAATGGCTTTATCCACGTCCTGATCGGTTGGCGTGATGCCCATTCGGGTCGCCATTTGTAACTGGATCTGATCCATGATCAAACGGTCGAGGATCTGGTGACGCAGAGTCGCATCATCCGGCAACTGCTGTTTAGCCTGCTGTGCCTGCTGTTTTACAGAATTAAACAAGCTATCAACGTCACTTTGCAATACCACGCCGTTGTTAACGACGGCGGCAACTTTATCAACTTCCTGAGGGGCAGCAAACGCAGTGCTGGCACAAAGCGTCACGCCGAGGAGAAGTGTTCTCCAGTTCTTCATACTTTTTCCATTTGTCTAATCCGCAAGCGCGGGTTTCAAGTTCACTGAATTCGTCGTGTCTTCACGAAATGAATCGTGTTTCGGGCTTAGAAAGCGCGTTGATAAGGCAGTATGCCGCTGGCCAACATTTCTTTCGTTCCGAGGGTTTGATTGTTACCCAGGCCTCTAAGTTCAATATTGAAACCAATCTTATTGTCATATTTACTTTCTGACTTAACCGTATCGTAGCTGGTGATCTTACGTTCATAACCAACATTGATAGCCCAGCAGCATGTGTTGTATTGCAAACCAATAAGCTGATCGGCTGGCTGCTGTGCTTTGGTGTCGTAATAATACGCCCCCACGATTGCCCAACGGTCAGCAATCGGCCAACTGGCGATGCCGCCAACCTGCGAAATACCGTCCTGATAACCCGGGTTGGTAACGTTAGGTAACGTTGCCTGAATATATTCCGGGCTGGCGTAACGGTAACTCAGCTGAATCATTCTTTCTGAGTCTGCGCGGTACTCAAGCACGGCATCGCCTAAAGCCAGCGCATCCAGACGGGTGTCATACTGCACGCCGCCACGGATACCCCAGAAATTGTTGATTTTGTAGTAGCTGTCACCGGCCCACACCAGGCTGCCCGTATCATCATTTTTATCCAGGACGCTATCAACGTCACCGGTGCGTGGCGGCTGGAAGTAATAAATCTGACCGGCAGAGGCATTAAAGCGCTCTTCCAGATTTTCGTCATAGATACGGGTCGTTAAACCGCTCGCCACCTGGTTTGCAGAGGCAATACGGTCCAGACCACTGTAGCTTTTATCGCGGAACAGGCCGGTGTAGTCGGACTGTAACAGCGTCGAGTCATAGGTATTGATCGAGCTCTGATTGCGGTAAGGGATATACAGGTACTGCACGCGCGGTTCGAGGGTCTGGGTGTAGTCACTGTTCCAGTCCATCGTGCGGTCGAACACCATTTTGCCGTCGCTTTTAAACTCAGGCATCGTACGGTTCACGGATGAACGCAGTTTGGTATTCGGATTGCTATCGTAATACGCGTCCGGAATATCCTGCTGATAGTGGGTTGTCATCAGCTTCACTTCGTTATCCAGACTTCCCCAGCCATTACTGAGTGGCAGGCTGATAGTCGGTTCGAAGTGTGTACGCACTGCTTCCGGGTTGTCAGGGTTCACGCTGGTGAATTTCACCGCCTGACCGTACAGATGCAGGTCAAACGGGCCCACATCATTTTTGTAATAGTTAATATCCAGCTGTGGCTGTGCACGGTAAGCGTTGGCGTTCCCGAAATCTGAGAACACCTGGAACTGCTTACTGGCCAGTGTGACATCCCAGTTTTGGTTCGCGTAACCTACGCTGAATTTCTGCGTGGAATAGCCGTCAGTACTGGAACCGTATTTCGAATCGAAATCGGTGAAGTAATAAGGGTCACTGACCTTGGTATAGTCGACGTTGAAGCGCCAAACCTGATCGTATACACCGGCATGACGCCAGTAATACATCCAGCGCTTAGTTTTATCGCTGGTACGGTTTTCATCTTCGACATACTGCTGATCGATTTTCTTATCGTTACCCAGATAATCGAATTCCATCAGACCCGCACCGGCAACGGTCAGGTAGCGGAATTCATTTTGCAGTTGCAGACCACGGTTGCTCATGTAATTGGGCGTAATCGTGGCATCGTAGTTTGGCGCAATGTTCCAGTAGTAAGGAACGGTGACACCAACGCCATTATTGCTGCTGTAGTTAGCATTAGGGATAAGGAAACCGGAACGACGCTTATTGCCAATCGGCAACTGCATGTACGGGCTGTAGAACACCGGCACCGGACCGATATGGAAGCGGGCATTCCAGATTTCAGCCACTTCTTCCTGACGATCCTGAATCACTTCGGAACCGACGACGCTCCAGCTGTTATCGCCAGGCAGACAGGTGGTAAATGTACCGTTATCCATGATGGTGTAACGATTGTTGTCACGCTGCTTCATTTTGTCAGCCTGACCACGTCCCTGACGGCCGACCATCTGATAGTCGCCATCCTGAACATCAGTATCTTTGGTGGTCAGGTTCGCAAAGCCTTTCGGGCCATTCAGCTTGATTTGGTTATCGTTATAACGCACGTTGCCGGTCGCAGTAGCGGTTCGGGTCGGGGTCGGCTGATTGGGATTGGCAATTTGATTAAGCTGAACCTGATCAGCATCCAGTGTGCTGTTGCCCTGAACAACGTTAACGTTGCCGCTAAACAGCGCACTGTCAGGATAATTGCCGGTCGCCTTATCGGCGTTGATGGTCACAGGCAGTGAATTAGGATCACCCTGCACCAAAGGTTTGTCATAGGTCGGAACGCCGAGCATACATTGTGCTGCGAGATCGGCCATTGCGCCGTGACTGTACAATACTGACCAGATTGTGGCGGCCAGCATTGTCGGTAAGCGTGTTTTCAGACGTCTGTTTTTCATACGTAAAATGGTGTTCCGTCATCAGAGGCATCATGCCGGCAAACGGTCAGAGACTATCTCACTCATCATGGTTGCGCTAGTGTTAAATCCCACCTGTTACGTTGCTGCCGTTAGGCACAACGATAAATGCCGGTTATGATAAAGCAATTTTTAAGCGACGGCATGGCGAATTGAGGAGTATATGCAGTATTGGGGAAAACTGCTCGGACTTATCCTGGGCTTATGGTCCGGTTTAGGCTTCTGGGGAATTGTAGCAGGGCTGCTGATAGGGCATATGTTTGATACCGCGCGTTCAGCGAAACGCAGAGGGTATTTTGCCGATCAGCAGACACGTCAAACCATCTTTTTCCGCACCACGTTTGAGGTGATGGGAAATCTGACTAAATCAAAAGGCAGAGTTACCGAGGCGGATATTCAGATCGCCAGTCTTTACATGGAACGTATGCAGTTGCACGGCGAGCAGCGCGAAGCCGCACAACGCGCTTTTCGCGACGGGAAAGAAGCTGACTATCCCTTGCGTGAGAAAATGCGCGAACTGCGCACTGCGTGTTTTGGTCGTTTTGACCTGATACGGACTTTTCTGGAAATCCAGATCCAGGCCGCGTACGCCGACGGTTCATTGCATCCCAATGAACGCGAAGTGTTGTACGTGATTGCTGAAGAGCTTGGGATTTCACGGATGCAGTTCGATCAGTTCCTGCGCATGATGGAAGGCGGCCAGCAGTTTGGCGGTCACCAGCAGGGGGGGCGCTCGTATGGCGGCGGTTATCACCAGACGCAGCAAGGCCCGACGCTGGCAGATGCCTGCAAAGTGCTGGGCGTGAATGCCACCGACGACGCAACGACCATTAAACGTGCCTACCGCAAACTGATGGGCGAGCATCATCCTGACAAACTGGTGGCGAAAGGTTTACCGCCTGAAATGATGGAAATGGCGAAGGAAAAAGCACAGGCGATTCAGGCGGCGTATGACCTGATCAAACGTGAAAAAGGCTTTAAATAACGTCATCATTAAAAAGGCGCTCTTTCAGAGCGCCTTTTGCTTTGTGGGACACAGCCTTGTGTCAGGTGTCAGAACTTAAACGTCACCCCTGCCACAGCCTGCCAATAATCTACCCCTTCATCTTCCAGCCTGTGCTGATACTGTACACCGGTATTCAGTGACACATTCGGCATCGGATTGCTGATAATCCCCAGGTCTAGCATCCCGGAACTGCCTGCAGCACCGCTGTGGAAGCTGTTGCTGACGTCGCTGTAGGTGACTCCGATGTCCACTGACGCATCGTCTCTGAGATCTGTAATGAACAATGTATTCGCCGTAATCGCCCATTTACCAGCATTTGCGGTATCCCAGTCGTAGCGGTAACGCATCCCTAAGCGGGCAGTCTGACGGGTGATATCGTCATAATGAACCTTCGTATTATCAATATCCGTAAAATCATCGACTTGCAGGCGCTGAATACCAAATCCAACTAATGGTGTCAGCACATGATTGCCCGCCTGGATTTTATATCCCACATCCACAGAGCCACCGAAGGAGGTCGCACTGATATCCGCCACGTCACTGCCGCGTAGGTCAGTCGATACATTGCCGTCATAGATGGCGACGTCCGAAGCTACATCCACCGTTAAACCGCTGACATACTGATACGACAGCAGTGAAGAGAGTCCCCAGGTGGTGTATTGCGTTTTGCTGTTGCCGTCGGCGGCATCCGGCGTGACATCCAGATTAGCGCTGGAAAGGCCAAGGCTGAGTGCCAGCGAGTGGGTGTCGTTACCCAGTTGCATCACTTTGGCACCCAATAGCCAGCCTTCTTCTTTCTGCGTGTAGTCGTAGCCATAATCCATAAAGCCGAGTGCTGAATGATAGTTGTCTTCTCCGTTGAGATACTGGAAGAAGAGATTCTGTTTCTTATCATCCTGTGCCAGAACCTGATTGCGGAAGGTTTCACTCACGCGACTGTTGTAGCTCAGCAGGGCGGAAGGTAAAGACAGATAAGAAGGCACCTGCGGCGTAACGGCCGGACGCGTATTTTTTCCGCTATCATCGTCATCTGGCGTCGGTGCCGGCGGGACCGGCGTGTCATCACCTTCATCCGGCGTTGGTTCAGGAACCGGTGTATCGTCGTCCTCGCCATCGTCTTCATCATCCGGCGTCGGTACTGGCGGAACCGGCGTGTTATCGACCGGTACCGTATTGTCGCCTTCGGTCAGCATGTTGTTTTGCAGACGGTAATCCCAGAACTGATCGCCGCTGCCTGCCACTTCACGCTGTTCTTCAGAGCTGCGGCCCGGTGCGAAGGCATACAGGTTATAGGCGTAAGCGCCGCGCGCCACGTATTCCCCCGCCAGTCTGAAGCTGTCTTTGGTTGCCTTACCGGCCACCTGGATCAGCGACACGCCTTCCTGATTATCCGCCGCGCCATCATTATCCGTATCGGTGAAGAAACCCGCCCCTGACGGTGTGACTTGAACACTCACCGGTGCAGAGGAAACCATGTCGCCGTTGATCAGCAGCTTGTCGGTTTGTGTGAAAGCCGGATCGAAATGCGTGCGCAGGCTGAGCAGATTATTGCTGCCCGCCGCCATTGTGCCGTTAACGGTTTGCGTGGCCGCGACAAATGTATCGCTCTCGCTTTCGTTTTCGGCTGGCCAGTGTGGCAGAAGCTGCACATCATCTTTCAGGATCAGATCGGCGACGGTGTTGTTACCGGCCAGCACCGTGTTTTTCTCCATCGTGACGGTGGACGCAAGGGAGCCGTTGAGGATCAGCGCGCCGCTGTAAATATTGGTGGCACCGGTGAACGTATTCTCGCTGTTGATGTACAGCGCGCCCGGCGCCATTTTCTTCAGGGTTCCGTTACCGGAAATAGTGGCGTCAATCACCACGTCATTATTGCCGTCGGTGCTGGTGGTTTTACTGTCTGTCTGATCAACAGAAATCATACTGCCGGAAGCCAGTTCCACCTTGCCGCTCAGATGCGATTTACTGTTCAGCATCATGTTTGCCAGCTCGTTGAGCTTCACGTTGGCATCCAGTGTGGCGTGCTCGTTAACGCGCAGGGTGGCACGGCTGGCCACATCCACATTGTTTATCGTATAGGTTTCATCAATCCAGTCGTCACTGAACACTACATTACCGGCGTGCGGAGTCGGGCGACCCGCCAGTCTCAGAATGCCATTTTGCACGGAGAGCTGATTCAGGTCAGCACCGCCCGCCAGTTCCCAGAAGCCTGCGGAAGAGTCCGCTGCATAATCGACGTTTAAATTCGACGCCGTTTCCTGACTGCCGAGATGGCCGACGAAGGTCTGGTTACTGCTGTTGTTCAGCGTCAGGGTGCTGAGCTGGTCTGCATTGCCGTTAATAATGGCCGCACCGGAATCACTGTGATTGATGCTGCTGAAAGCCATGTCATAGCCATTGAGATCAAGATTGCCGCCGCGATAACCAAAGTAAATGTCGCTGCCGGTAATCTGGTTTTCGCCGCCGATCTGCACGGTCGGTCGACCGCTGACAATGGTGACTTTGGAGAAGGCTTTTTGCTCCCCGGCTTCATTGGCCTGCTGGGCTAACACCACCAGCCCGTCGCCGACATTCAGCGCGCCGCCATTATTCCCCACGGCATTGACGTACAGCGTACCTTCGCCGATTTTATGTAAAGTATCTCCGGCTAAACCGTTCACTTCCCAGTCAACGGTTTTATCCGCATCGACTTCGATCCCGCCGCCCACCCAGGTGCTGTTCGCACCTTCAGCCGACACTACCCGGTAATCGTTCGAGAATTGCAGTTTTGCGGCACCATGATTGACGGCGCTATCAAGTACGATCAGGCCGCCATCACCGGCAAAGCGCAGATCTTTTGAGGCATCGAGTTCTTCATTGCTGGCCTGCGAAGGGAGTTGCTTATCAACACCGTGCCACTGCCAGCTGTTTTCGCCTTGCGTAATATTGGCCGCAGTCCAATGAATATCGCCATCTGCTGCCACGTCGGTCACATCAGGATCGGTATTAGCAGCAATCACTTTGTTCATAAAATTGAGCTGCATATCCAGCGTATAACTGGTGTATTCATATCCTGTTTTTCCTGTGCCTCCCCATGGGGAAACACCGAAGATTTTCCATTCTTTATCTACGTTATCATAAACATACAACGGACTTCCGCTGTCGCCTGCTTGTATCGCTGAACTGAATGGCTGAGCACGTGCATCAGGCGGCCCGTAGTTAACCCAGCGTAATCTTGACGGTTCAAAGATTGGGTTGACCACGGTGCCGCCGCTTTTCCATTCGTAAGCGCCGGTAATATAAACGGGTTTTTTAGTGACGGGGTCGACCTGATATTGTGTTCCGGCACCGGCTCGCGCGAAATAAACATAGCGTTCTCGGTTCTTACGCACATCCTGAGTATCCACGGTGGGTACCGGCGCGGCATCGGTCACGACTTTATTTAAACGTGGAACATGGAAATCTTTATTCCAGGTGAGATATTGAGGGTCAATATTTCGGTTAATTAATTTATAGGAAGTTTTATATTTTGCTTTATTACCGAAATCGACAGCGGTATAACCGCCATTGTGAGCAACGCTGACGACATAAGAGGGGGCGATGACTGTCGCAAAACCTAAGCTGTTAATTGCGCCGAAATCGGGCATAGGGAAATTCAGGATGCCTGCGGACGTACCATCCATCTTAAAGACTTCGATGTTTTCTTCACCGACGGTGTATTTGCCCAGATTCTCTGCGAAGTCGCGGTAGTCCTGAACCGCAACATCTTCACGCATGATACCGGCATCGGCATCAAAAAGCGCCAATGCAATCAGGCTGCTGAGCAGCTTTGGTTTCCATTTCATGTCGTCTTCCCTGAAGGGTGAATAATTAAATTTGAATAAATAGGGCGGGATGTTATCAGGCGTGCGGGGCGAATTAACAGGGAAGGGAATAGGTGAGGAAGCCGATATTATATTTTTTGGCAAGGTAAATTCTGATAAAACAACACGATGGTAATGTAATACATATTACTTAATAGTGATTGAAGAAAAATGTATTATTTGAATGGTTAAAAATCCGGCTCGCAGTTAAATACCAGCGGCGCATCGGTTATCGGATGATAAAACGATAATTCCTGTGCGTGCAGTTGCAAACGACCGGCCGCTGCCAGCGCCTGCGGATGGGCATAGAATTTATCGCCCAGAATCGGATGCCCGAGTGCCAGAAGGTGCACGCGCAACTGGTGCGAACGTCCGGTAATCGGCCGCAGTTTCACCCGCGTTGTGCCGTCATCATCCCATGACATCACTTCATACTGCGTCAGCGCTTTCTTGCCGGTCTCGTGACAGACCTTCTGTTTCGGCCGGTTAGGATAATCGCAAATCAGCGGCAAATCGATAATGCCGTAATCTTCTTCAACCCGTCCCCAGACCCGCGCGATATACACTTTCTTGGTTTCGCGTTCGCGGAACTGGCGTTTAAGTTCACGCTCAGCGTCTTTAGTCAGCGCCACCACGATCACGCCGCTGGTGGACATATCCAGACGATGGACGGACTCAGCCTCAGGAAATTCCTGCTGAATACGCGTCATCAGGCTGTCCTGATGCTCGGCAAGCTTGCCCGGCACGGAAAGCAGCCCGCTCGGCTTATTGACCACCATGATGTGTTCATCCTGAAAAATCACCTGTAACCAGGGATCGGTCGGCGGATTGTAATTCTCCAGCGGCCGGGTTTTCGACGGTTCAGGGATAGTCGGTTGATGTTCGCTCATAGCGGTTTCAGTCTGCATTCAGGTTGAAATAAATAAGGGATGCAGACCGGCTGCATCCCGTCGGGCTTACTGATGGCTGACCACCACCAGGCGGATCGCATCCAGACGCCAGCTGGCATCGTTCAGATTCGCCAGCACCTGCTTACGGTTAGAGTCTACCGATTCCAGTTCGTCATCGCGAATGTTCGGGTTCACTTCTTTCAGCGCTTTCAGACGATCCAGTTCTTTGGTCAGTTGCTCGTCAGCTTCCACTTTCGCTGCTTCAATCAGGGCGCGCGCCTGATCGGCAATTTCCGCTTCTGCCTGTTGCAGCATGGCGTGAACATCCTGCTGCACGGCATTCACCAGTTTACTGGAGTTGTGACGGTTGATGGCATTCAGCTGACGGTTAAAACTCTCAAATTCAACCTGAGCCGCCAGATTGGTGCCTTTACGATCCATCAGCATACGCACCGGTGTCGGTGGCAGGAAACGGGTCAGTTGCAGATGCTTCGGCGCCTGACATTCCACCACGTAAACCAGTTCCGCCAGCAAGGTACCGACCGGCAGCGCTTTGTTTTTCAGGATCGATACCGCACAACTGCCGGTATCACCGGAAAGGATCAGATCCAGACCGTTACGCACGATCGGATGTTCCCAGCTGATAAACTGTGCATCTTCACGCGAGAGCGCCTGTTCACGATCGAAGGTCACGGTGCAACCGTCTTCCGGCAGACCCGGGAAATCCGGCACCAGCATGTGATCAGACGGTGTCAGGACGATCAGGTTATCGCTGCGATCTTCCTGATTGATGCCGACGATATCGAACAGGTTCAGCGCAAAGTTGACCAGGTTAACGTCGTTATCCTGCTCGCCGATTTCCTTCGCCAGTTGTTGAGCACGTTCGCCACCGTTGGAATGCATCTCCAGCAGGCGGTCACGGCCATTTTCCAGCTTCTCTTTCAGCGCGTCATGTTCGGCGCGACATGTAAGAATGAACTCGCCCAGACCTTCCTGCGCGGCAGGTGCCGCCAGGAACGCAATCAGTTGCTCATAAGCGCTGTCGTAAATGGTGCGGCCAGTCGGACAGGTATGTTCGAATGCGTCCAGACCTTCATGGAACCAGCGAACCAGTACCGACTGCGCGGTCTGCTCGAGGTATGGCACCATGATGTCGATATTGTTTTGCTGGCCGATACGATCCAGACGCCCGATACGCTGTTCCAGCAGATCCGGGTTGAACGGCAGGTCGAACATCACCATCTTGCTGGCAAACTGGAAGTTACGGCCTTCGGAGCCGATTTCAGAACACAGCAGAACCTGCGCGCCTTCTTCCTGGGAAGCAAAGTAAGCGGCGGCGCGGTCACGTTCGATGATCGACAAACCTTCGTGGAACACAGCAGCACGGATCGCTTCACGCTCCCGCAGAACCTGTTCCAGTTGCAATGCAGTGGCGGCTTTAGCGCAGATCACCAGTACTTTTTCGTCGCGGTTGGCGGTCAGATAACCGAGCAGCCATTCGACGCGCGGATCAAAGTTCCACCAGGTGGCGTTCTCGCCTTCAAATTCCTGATAAATCTGTTCCGGATACAGCATGTCGTGCGCACGGGCTTCGGCGGTTTTCTTCGCGCCCATAATGCCCGAGACTTTTATCGCGGTCTGATACTGCGTCGGCAGCGGCAGTTTCACTGCATGCAGATGACGTTCAGGGAAACCTTTCACGCCATTACGGGTGTTACGGAAGAGTACGCGGCTGGTACCGTGACGGTCCATCAGCATGGAAACCAGCTGTTTCGCTGCGGCTTCGTCGCCTTTATTGGCGGCGGTCAGCAGCGCATCGGTATCGGCATTGCCGACACTTTCACCCAGCAACGCCAGCGCTTCCGGCGTCAGCGGTTCTTTGTTGAGTAACAGGGTCACGGCATCAGCCACCGGCTGATATTGCTGTTGTTCTTCGATGAATTCTTCGTAATCGTGGAAACGGTCCGGATCCAGCAGACGCAGACGCGCAAAGTGGCTTTCCTGGCCCAGTTGCTCCGGCGTAGCGGTCAGCAGCAGAACACTCGGGATTTGCTGGGAAAGCTGTTCGATAACCTGATATTCGCGGCTCGGCGCGTCTTCGCTCCACACCAGATGGTGGGCCTCGTCGACCACCAGCATATCCCAGGCCGCATCGGATAACTGCTCGAGACGGGATTTATTGCGGCGCACGAAATCAAGGGAACAGATCACCAGTTGTTCAGTTTCAAACGGGTTCGTTGCTTCGTGGATGGATTCAGCGTAGCGATCGTCGTCAAACAAAGAGAAGCGCAGATTGAAGCGGCGCAGCATTTCTACCAGCCACTGGTGTTGCAGGGTTTCTGGCACCACGATCAGTATGCGTTCGGCACGGCCGGACAACAGTTGCTGATGAATAATCATGCCCGCTTCGATAGTTTTGCCCAGACCCACTTCATCGGCGAGTAAAACGCGCGGCGCATGGCGCTGACCGACTTCATAAGCGATGTGCAACTGATGTGGGATCAGGCTGGCACGCATACCGCGCAGACCGCCGAATTCCAGACGGAACTGTTCACGCTGATATTTACGGGCGCGGAAACGCAGGGCAAAACGGTCCATACGGTCAATCTGACCGGCGAACAGACGATCCTGCGGTTTGCTGAAGGTCAGTTTGCTGTCGAGCAGCACTTCGCGCATGGCAACGCCGGTTTCTTCTGTGTCCAGACGGGTGCCGATATAGGTCAACAGACCTTTGTCTTCAACAACTTCTTCGACCTGCAACTGCCAGCCTTCGTGACAGCTGATGGTATCACCGGGGTTGAACATCACGCGGGTGATCGGGGAATCATTTCGGGCATACAAACGGTTTTCACCGGTGGCGGGGAAAAGCAGGGTGACCATGCGCACATCCAGCGCGACTACGGTTCCTAATCCTAATTCGCTTTCCGTATCGCTTATCCAGCGTTGACCTAATGTAAACGGCATAATTTCTCTCTGTGTTGTGTGCTCTGTATACGGCGACTGCGCAATGCTTGTTCAGCCCGAGAGGTTTCACGGGCAATAGTTTTCTTTCCCCGCCCGGAGGCGCGGAGTAATTCACTGTGTGAGGATGATTCAGAAATGGGAAAGGGCGCTATGGTAATGGAAGGTAAGCGTTTCGTCACCTGTGAATCACAAGAGCTGCGCCTTCTTTTGTTTAAAATAAGCCCATCTGACCTGTAATCAGTGTAGCAAAGTCATCGTGAAGGAAAGGTAAAATGCCATCGGCGACCGGCTCGAGCTGACGCTCGATGTAGTGATCGTAATCGACAGGTGACTGACGGTTTTCCAGCGGCTCCGGGCCGGAAGTGGTCATCACGTAGCTTATCCAGCCACCATTCTGATACTGTTTTGCCCGGCCATGCAGCGCGTTATAGTCATCGGCCAGCCGCGCGGCGCGAACATGCGGCGGCACGTTTTTTTCATAATCACTCAGTTTGCGCCGCAGGCGTTTGCGGTACACCAGTTTGTCATCAAACTCGCCACTGAGCGTGCGTGCGACATATTCGCGCACGTAATCCTGATATGGCTGGCGGTGGAATATGCGTTGATACAGCTCCTGCTGAAATTCCTGCGCCAGCTTCGTCCAGTCGGTGCGTACAGTTTCCAGCCCTTTATAAACGATGTGCTCACCGTCGGCGTCATTCACCAGCCCGGCATAGCGCTTTTTGCTGCCGGTTTCCGAGCCACGAATGGTCGGCATCAGGAAACGCTGATAATGGGTTTCGAATTCCAGCTCGAGTGCGCTTTCCAGCCCGTATTCCTGTTGCAGATGGGCTTTCCACCAGGCATTAACCCGCTCCACAAGATGGCGGCCGATAACGTCGGCGTCTTCCTGCGAATGGGCTTTATTCAGCCAGACAAAGGTGGAATCAGTGTCACCGTAAATCACCTGATAACCTTCGGCTTCAATCAGTTCGCGGGTCTGACGCATAATGTCGTGCCCGCGCAGGGTAATAGAAGAAGCCAGACGCGGATCAAAGAAGCGGCAGCCGCTCGAACCGAGCACACCGTAAAACGCGTTCATGATGATTTTCAGTGCCTGCGAGAGCGGTTTGTTTTTCTGCTTCTTGGCTTCTTCGCGCCCCATCCAGATCTGGCGGACAATTTCCGGCAGGCAATGTGTTTCCCGCGAGAAGCGGGCGTTGCGATAACCCGGCACCGAATGTTCATCGTCCGGTTGTTGCAGCCCGGCAACCAGTCCGACCGGGTCGATCAGGAAGGTGCGGATAATCGACGGGTACAGACTTTTATAATCGAGCACCAGCACCGAATCGTACAAACCGGGACGCGAATCCATCACAAAACCGCCGGGACTCATTTCGCCCTGCAATTCGCCCATATTGGGCGCGACGTAACCGGCGCGGTGCATGCGCGGTAAATAAAGATGGGTAAAGGCCGCCACTGAACCGCCGCTGCGATCCACGGCCAGACCGGTGACCGAGGCGCGTTCCAGCAAAAACGGCATCAGTTCAGTTTTGGCAAAAATACGCGTCACCAGTTCGCAGTCTTTCAGGTTATAGCGTGCCAGCGCCGGTTTATCTTCCCGAAAACGTTGTTCGATTTCGGCCAGCCGCTGATAAGGATTATCGCTGGCTTTGCCTTCGCCTAATAAACTTTGCGAGACGAATTCCAGGCTGAACGAGTTGAAGTTCCAGAACGCCGATTTCAGTGCTTCAATGCCGTCGATGATCAGACGACCCGCAGCGGCAGCAAAAAAGTGCCCCTGTTTGAAACCGTGTTCACGCCATTCCAGTTCACCGCCGCCGCGCCCGAATTTCAGCGGGATTTTGTAGCGGTCAGCGTGTTTTTGTAAAACCCGCAGGTCAAACTGCACTACGCTCCAGCCGATAATGGCGTCGGGATCATAGATTTCCAGCCACTCATTGAGTTTTTCCAGCAACTGCGGGCGGCTGTCGACGTAAACCATGTTGAAATCAAATTGAGCATTAGGATCGCCGTTCGGCGGGCCGAGCATATACACGTGGCGCTGCCCGCAGCCTTCCAGCCCGATGCAGTACAACTCGCCGTTGCCGCTGGTTTCGATATCCAGAGAACACAGTTTCAGCGGCGGGCGGTAGTCCTCCGCCGGTTTCATTTTGGTGTCCATCAGCAGCTTGTCCGGCCCCGGTTTACCGCTGAACCACACCGGTGCGGTGATATAGCGTTCCATCAGGAAGCGTTCCGGCGGGCGGATATCCGCTTCGAAAACACTGACGCCATTTTCTTTCAGCAATTTTTCAATCCGCATTAACTGCCGGTGTTGCGGGCAGTAAAGCCCAAGAACGGCGCGGGAATGGAAATCCTGCAACGGCAACGGACGCAGACTGATATTTTTTTCATCAATGAGAATGCGCTCCGCCGCCGCGCGTTGTTCGGCCGGAATAAACGCCACCGATTCCTGTAAAGGCAGGCGCACTTTCTGCGGACCTTCGTCGGTCGCCAGCCACAATTCCACCTCGGTACCGCGCGGCGCGTCGCGCCAGTGGCGGGTCAGCACAAATCCCTGACGCGGCGGGGTGTCAGTGGCAGCAGAAGCGGGACGGACAAAGGTGGAAGTGATAAGCGCCTCGGAACGGTAAAGATGAACAGATAAGGAATCAGAACAGAGTATGGTTATTTATACAGTCTTTGTCTATGGCTCAGGTTTCTGCCAAATACGCATACAATTACCCGGTTGACTGTGATAGTTCATGCGCTGACAATTCAGCCGATTGATGTATTTACTACAATGAGAATGCAGAAAACTCACACTTGTCTCATTTATCTGCGCAATTGGCGCAACTGAATTCTGGGAAGATATGGAAGCCTATCTACAACATCTGGTCGCTCAGTCGGTGGGCTTGGCATTAATTATCGTCGCGGTGGTGGCTTTCTTCGAGTCGCTGGCGCTGGTGGGCCTGATCCTGCCGGGTACCGTCATGATGGCGACGCTCGGGACGTTGATCGGCAGCGGTCAGGTGGGGTTGTACGAAGCCTGGCTGGCGGCGGGGCTGGGATGTTTCTTCGGCGACTGGGCCTCGTATTTCATTGGCCGCGGTTTCAAGGAGCCGCTGCATCGCTGGCGCTTCCTCAAACGTTACCAGTTATTACTGGATAAAACCGGTTATGCGCTGGATCGCCATAGTTTTGCGACGGTGATTATCGGGCGTTTCATCGGACCAACACGCCCGCTGGTGCCGATGGTTGCCGGTATGCTGAACCTTCCGCCTTACAAATTTGCACCGCCGAATATTATTGGCTGCATCACCTGGCCACCGGTGTATTTCCTGCCGGGCATTCTGGCGGGCGTGGCCATTGATATTCCGGCCAGTCACAACAGCTCGGTCTTCAAATGGATGCTGTTTGCCGCCGTGGTGCTGATCTGGCTGAGTGCCTGGTTGCTGTGGCGCTGGTTCCGTTCGGGCAAAGCTTCACCTGATGCGATGACAAAATGGTTGCCCTTAGCGCGTCTGCGCATCGTCTGTGTGCTAAGTCTGGTCGCAACCGCAGTGAGTCTGGTGATGTTAAGCGAACAGCCGATGATGCCGGTTTATGGTCATTTGCTGTGGCAAGTGATCACCCGCTGATCCCCGGCATTATCCCCAACACGCTGGCCTGCGGCGCACTGCCGTCGGTCAGTGCCTGCGTCGGCCCGTCGTAAAAAATCCGGCCATCGACGATCAGCAACGTGCGCGGCGCGATCCGTGCCGCATCATCCAGATTGTGCGACACCATCAGCAGCGTGAGATGGCGTTGCTCACATACCTTATCCAGCAACGTCAGCATCTCACTGCGCAGTGCCGGATCGAGTGCTGAAAAGGGCTCATCGAGCAATAAAACCGGCTGACTGCGCAGCAGGCAACGGGCGAGCGCGACACGCTGACGCTGGCCACCGGAAAGTTGCGATGGCAGCCGGTCCAGACATTCAGTCAGCCCGACCTGTCGGGCAATTTCTTCCAGTTCCTGCTTCTGCTGCGCGGTAAGTTTCAGCCCCGGATGCAATCCCAGCCCCATGTTCTGACGCACCGTCAGATGCGAGAACAGATTATTTTCCTGAAACAACATCGACACCGGACGTTTTGCCGGTGGCGTCACGCTGTGATCTGCGCCGTTGAGCAGGATCTGCCCGCTGACCGGTGCCAGAAAACCGGCGACCAGACTCAGCAGGGTACTTTTCCCGGCGCCGCTCGGGCCGAGGATTGCCACACGTTCACCGGCGTCGATCTGTAAATCGAAGCGCATCGGCAGATGTTCGTACAAATACGTCAGTTTATTCAGCGTCAGCATGGCGGCCCGGCAGTTTCTCAATCAGGGTGAATAACAGGAAGCATAGCAGCAGTAATAACAGCGCCGTCACCGCGCCGTCCTGGCTGCGGTAGGAACCAATCTGCTGATACAGATAAAACGGCAGGGTGCGGAAATTCTCGTTGCCGAACAAGGCAATCACACCGAAATCCCCCAGCGAAAGTACACAGGCGAAAGCCAGTGCCTGTGCAATCGGGCGTTTCAGTGCGCTGAGTTCAACCCGGCGCAGCCGCTGCCAGCCATGCATATCCAGCGAAAGACACAGCAGCGTGTAGCGTTCTGCCACGTCGCGCATCGGGTTATCCAGCACTTTTAATGCATAAGGTACGGCCATCAGCGCATTCGTGAGGATCACCAGCGGCCACGGCGATTGTGGTAAACCGGTGGTATCGCCGAGCAACAGGAAGAAACCGGTCGCCAGCACAATACCCGGCATCGCGAGGATCAGCATGCCGCTCAGATCCATCGCCTGCGCCCAGCTATTTCTCTTGCGTAACCGCAGTTCGCGGCTGCTCCACAGCAGCATCATGGTCAGCAGCACACACAATAATCCGCTGCCGAGCGCGATACGCACGGATGTCCATAATGCCTGCCAGAGCGCGGGTTGTTGCAAAACACCGACCGCTGCCCGGTTTATGCCATCGGTAATGACGGCGAGTAACGGCGGCAGGATCAGCAACAACGCCAGGCCAATCAGTACGGCATCGGCGATGCGCCGCAACCAGGAATCGTCAGGATTACGCCAGCGCTGAGAATGCGTTTGGCCCACCGGCAACGCCTGACTGAGTTTCTGACTGAGCAACACCAGCGCCAGGCAACAAAACAGCTGGATCAGGGCCAGCGTGGCGGCGCGGCTTAAATCGTAGTCGTAACTTAGCGCCTGATAAATGGCGAGTTCAATGGTCGTCGCCTGCGGACCGCCACCCAGTGAAAGCACCGTGGCGAAGCTGGCGAAACACAGCATAAAGATTAAGGCGGCGGCGGGGAATATCTGCCGGCGAATGGCAGGCCATTCCACAAAGCGGAATTGCTGCCAGATATTCATGCCGAGTTGTGCGGCGAGCTGGCGCTGCTCAACGGCGATATTTTCCAGTGCCTGCACTAAGAGCCGCGCTGCCAGCGGCAGATTGAAAAAGACGTGCGCCAGCAAAATGCCCTGTAAACCATACGGCGAGAAACGGTAATCCATGCCCAGCCAGCCGCAAATTTGCGCCAGCCAGCCCTGTCTTCCGTAGACACTGAGAATGCCAAACACCGCCACCAAAACCGGCAAGACCAGCGTCATCGCACATAAACGTAATAACAGCTGACGGCCGGGGAAACGGCGGCGGAACAAGGTGCGTGCCAGCAAAATTGCGGGCAGCACCGAGCAAAGCGCTGAAAGCAGCGCCTGCCAGAAAGTAAAGCAGATCACATGCCAGAGATAAGGATCGTGCCAGAGCGATGCGCCGCTTATCTGTGGCGCATGACGCCACAGAGAGCCTAAGGCCAGTACTGCCACCAGCAACATAGCCAGTGACGCGATGACGCCCGGCAACAGCCAGCGAGGGATCAATGGCTGACGGCGTTCTGCCATGCCTGGATCCATTGTGAACGATGAGTAGCGACATCCTGTGCGCTGTATTGCAGAGATTTGGCCGGAATCGTCAGTTGTTTAAAAGCGTCAGGCAGCGGGGTATTCACCACCGGATACATCCAGTTGCCGGTCGGGATCACTTTCTGGAAATCTTCCGTGGTGACGAACTTCATGAACTGTTCAGCAAGTTTCGGTTGCTTGCTGTTTGCCAGCTGGCCCGCCACTTCGACCTGCATGTAATGCCCTTCGGTAAAATCGGCTGCGGCGTAGTTATCTTTCTTCTCTTCGACAATATGGTATGCCGGAGAGGTGGTGTAGCTCAGCACCAGGTCGCTTTCACCTTTGAGGAATAAACCGTAAGCCTCGCTCCAGCCTTTAGTGACGGTGACAGTTTTCTTCGCCAGTTTTTCCCACGCTTGCGGCGCTTTATCGCCGTAGACTTTTTGCATCCACAGCATCAGGCCCAGACCCGGTGTACTGGTGCGTGGATCCTCATAAATCACTTTCCATTTCTGGTCGCTGTTGATCAGCTCATCGAGGCTTTTTGGCGGATTCTTCAGTTTATTTTTGTCGTAGACGAAGGCGAAATAACCGTAATCGTAAGGCACGAAAGTGCTGTCATTCCAGCCGCCCGGCACCGTCAGTCTGGCGTTGGTTTTCGGTGCTTTGGCGAATAAACCGGTTTGTTCAGCGGCCTGCAACAGGTTGTTATCCAGCCCCAGCACGATGTCGGCTTTGCTGTTTTTACCTTCCATCCGCAGACGGTTGAGCAAAGACACGCCATCTTCCAGCGCCACGTATTTCAGTTCGCAGCCGCATTGGGCTTCAAAGGCTTTTTTAATGGCGGGACCGGGGCCCCAGTCAGCAGAGAAAGAATCGTAGGTATAAACCGTCAAAACAGGTTTTGCCGCAAATGCAGGTGCAGAAAGTAACAGCAGGCAGGACAGTAATTTTTTCAACTTTGCGCTCCAAAAAAATGAAAGGGCAAAGGATTTTGAGTAAGCATCGCGCAGTCTCAAATCCCTCCGCCGGGATTAACCGGATCAGGTTCGACGGGTTTCAAATCTCAGCCAAACTTGCTCATGGCGTTTACATCGCAGCTTTAACAAGTCGGGCACCCCGTTGAGAACGGATGTCATTCTAGAGATTAACGGCGCGATGCGATAGTCCGATTAACTGTCCGGTGGGGCAAACCAGGCGGATTTAAAGTCGAACCAGCCGAGGGTGTTCATACGCACACCGCGCATACTGCGTTGCCCCTGTAGCACCAGCCAGTGATGGAACAGGGGATGGATCTGATGGCTGACCGTCTGTTTCTGGCTCCATTTCGCCATCGATAAATTCCCGGCGTGCCACAGGGCGGCATCGTCGTTCATCTCTTCGCTAAAGCAATGCTTTGCCAGCGGCAATTCGTAGAAATGCGCGAACAGTGAAAACTCCAGCGGCAGGGTGAAGTTGGCACTGCCGAGCCACAGATCACTTTTGGCATCGCCGCGGTGCCAGACTGCGTAATCCACTATCTGAATAATCAGTTCGATACCTTCTTCCGCCAGCAACGGGCGCAGGGCGTTGCAGATCGCCTGATGTTCGGAATGCTCGCCGTAAAATGTCAGCGTTACCTGCGTCAGGTTTTGCGGTTTGGGCGGACGTGGCCGGGGCGCTTTGTGATGCCAGCGTGGCAGCAGGCCATACGCAGGAGACCAGTAGCGCTGGTAAATCGGTTCGGCATTATTCAGTAAGGCGATGGGATTGAGTAAATCGCACAACCACTGGCGTGTTTCTTCTGATTGTCCGACCGGCGAACGCTGGTCAAATAACAGGAAATAGCAGCCTTCTTCAAGGCGACTTTCCAGCTCGCTTTTGCCTGATTCATCGGCCTGAAGCTGTACGCCGGAATGCACCAGCTCTTCACTCAGTTCCGGTAATACCCAGATATTCACCTCGTCGATCAGTGCCCGGAAGCCAAAATAATCGTCAAAGGCGCGGATGCGCAGCTGTGTTTTCAGATTACGCACCACGGCGTAAGGGCCGGTGCCGACCGGATGGCGGGCAAAATCAGGCAGTGACTGCCATTCCTGCGGCAGGATCATCGCGTGGATATTGCCAAATAACCACGGCAGCCAGCGGTCGGGTTCATTCAGGTGGATATCTATGACATTTGCCGTGGGCGTCGTGACTGATTTCAGGTTGCTGAACAGCGGATGCGATTTCAGGCGAATAAACGTGGCGATAATATCTGCCATCTCGAGTTCGCGACCATGATGAAAATGAATGGCGGGGCGCAGATAAAACCGCCAGTGCAGCGGCGAAACTTCCTGCCAGTGATGGGCTAAATCGCCTTCTGCTTCCCCATTTTCCTCATTTATGCGTGTCAGGCCGCTAAAGATTTGTCTGGCAATGTGGGTTTCTGAACGGCGCAACATGGTGCCGGGCAGCAGATTCATCAGCGGGCGATAATACAGTACGCGCAGGATATGTTTACCCTGACGGAAGCTGCGCCCGAGCTGGGACAGCAGCATCTGACGCACCAGGGTTTTGTCGCCGACCAGTTGTACCAGCTGATCAATGCTGTCCTGTTCCAGCAGCTCTTCAGCGCGCTGTTGCTGGAGTGCCAGCCCGGTATACAAAAATTTCAGCGTGGATCGTTTGCCGCGTCCGGCCTCTGCATCCCACGTCAGCCAGCCCTGTCCCTGCATGGTGCTGAGCAACGAGCGCATGTGTCTGCGTGAACAGTTCAGGACTTCTGACAGTGCCTGTAATGTCGTTTCAGTTTCTTCACCGTGACAGCTTTGCCATAAGCGGATGAACTGTTGTTGCAAACGGGATGAGGACATAAAAGAGGAACTCCGTGGCCGATCTTCATCAATTTATCTTTCCTCATATTACGCCGATACTGTTTCTCAACGAAAGCCTGTTGTGAACAACCGGAGATCATCATGAAACGCAGTCTGAACGCCCGTTTCTATCAGCGTTATTTTGAAGCCATCAAAAAGAACGCCTCTAAAAATCATGCAGACTGGCTGTCCTGGGTTCCGGTGCAGTACCGTCTGGATATTCTGTCCCGTCTCACGCAGTGGGATATGGAAACGATGGACGACGAGCAATACCGCCGGCGACTGTGACTTCAGGTCTGACTAAATTCGATTTTCTGAGTAATGGTGTATTGTCACCAGCCAGTGAGGAAACTCACTGGTTTTTTTATGCTCATTTTCCAGAACCGACTGAAACTTCGCTACACTGTCTGTCTTGCTTTATCTGCATTCATTTCTCAGGGACGACGTCATGTCAAAACCTCGTTTTAATCGTATTTATGTCACCTTTCTGGTGGTCTCCTTGCTGTGCGGCGTGGCGGGTGCATTACAGGCGCCGACGCTGAGTCTGTTTCTGACCAATGAAGTGAAAGTCCGGCCATTGTGGGTCGGCTTCTTTTATACCGTTAACGCCATCGCGGGGATCGCGATCAGCTTTCTGCTGGCTAACCGTTCCGATAACAAAGGCGACCGGCGGAAATTGCTGATGTTCTGCTGCCTGATGGCGATCGGCAACAGTCTGGTCTTTGCTTTCAGCCGCGATTATCTGGTGTTGATCACCGTCGGCGTGTTGCTGGCAGCGATAGGTAACGCGTCGATGCCCCAGCTCTTTGCACTGGCGCGGGAACATGCGGATCGCTCCGCCAGTGAAGTGGTGATGTTCAGCTCGATGATGCGTGCGATGCTCTCGCTGGCCTGGGTGCTTGGCCCGCCGCTGTCGTTCATGGTGGCGTTGAACTACGGCTTTACGCCAATGTACCTGAGTGCGGCAGCGGTGTTTGTCGGCAGCATACTGATGATCCTGTTTTTCCTGCCCTCAGTACCACGCCTTGAACTGCCAGTGGACGAAAAAGTAGTGCATGCCAGCGCCTGGCGTAACAAAGATGTTCGTCTGCTGTTCTTTTCTTCTTTGCTGATGTGGACCTGCAATATCATGTATGTCATTGATATGCCGCTGTACATCACCAGCGATTTGGGCCTGCCGGAAGGGCTGGCAGGCTTGCTGATGGGGACGGCGGCCGGGCTGGAAATTCCTGCCATGTTGCTGGCCGGATATCTGGTGAAACGTACCGGCAAACGCAAGCTGATGCTGTATGCCGTGGCGAGTGGTGTGATTTTCTATGCCGGACTGGTGGCGTTTCAGTTCAAGGCGGCGCTGATGATCCTGCAACTGTTCAATGCGATTTTCATCGGCATCGTGGCGGGGATCGGCATGCTGTATTTTCAGGATCTGATGCCGGGAAGGGCAGGTTCAGCGACTACGCTATTCACCAACAGCATTTCCACCGGTGTGATTTGCGCGGGGTTGCTGCAGGGCTTTATCGTGGAAAACTTCGGCCATTATCCGGTCTACTGGGCGGCAACTGTGCTGGCGGTGGTGGCGCTCGGGCTGATGTATAAAGTCAAAGATGTTTAAATGACGTAAGGTTAATGAGCGATTTATTCGCTCTTTAACCTATTCAACTGAATAATATATTCCGTTTTTTGCTTGTTCCGGCAACGTCTTAATAATTTTGAAATATCTGTTTTTATCCTGCAAAGATTAATGTTTTAAGTACTTCGAATCCTCTTTACCTGTATGGCTAATGAAAAGTATTTTCTATAATATCGTCTTTCTTAAAATTCTAATGCAGGGTATTAAATATGATTCCAGTTGTACTTATCAGGAAAACATATAATTCATTTATTGATGAGAAAAAATCTGAGGGCTGCTGTATTGGGTTATGCCTGACGTGGCTGGGCGATATATTAAAAGAAAGGCCGGTACAACAAAGGGGGGGCTGGTTTTCCGGCTGGCTTTCCGGTTGGTTCTCCACGCCACTGACACCTGACAAGAAAGCCTTAATCCCCTCTGATACTGCGAAGCTGAGGCTATTGCTTGAACGTTCATACCGGCTGCACGAGAGCTATCTGAGGAGCTGCAAGGAGAGTCAGCAGGATCCGAAACGTCAGACAGGACGCCATCAGGTCTTTGTTAATTATAAAAATTTCCGTCAGGCAGAAAAGGAAAGAATAACTGGCGTTCCCGGTTTACAGTATCGTCTGATAACACGTAATGATTTCATGTTATTTAACGGGGTAAACAGTTTTGGTCAGGCTCACCCTCTCACCGGAGCGATCATTGCTTTCCGGTTTTCTGAGGTACCGGGTGAGGTTGGCTATCATGCCGTTGCGGCGTTTCGCTACAGTGCTTCGGAATGTTTTTTTCTCGATCCCAATTTAGGATTATTTAAAATATCCTCTTCTTATCCTATGTTAGATATTACTAAATATATTAAACAAGTATACAGAGAGGCTGTTCCATTAATGGAGTTTATAGTTTCTAAGAAAGGCTAATTAAATGGTGGCCGATTTTTGTGCATTCGCCGTTGTTGAGTAAAAATATTAGAAGTGTTTTGAATATGATTACTGTTATTCCATCGAAAAAAATTATGGTTCAGTCGATTTTTTATCAGGCAAGTACCAGGATCCCATCGCTGTAAGTGAAATAATCGTGACAAAGAAACTGAAGACAGGATGACTATGCAGGGGTAACTTTGCAGAGGCTTTCGGGGATGCCTGAAGGCTGATGAAGAAAGCGGGGCTGGGCCCGCCTTCTTCATCGTTTACAGATAATAATCACTGCATAAACGCAGGCTGATTCTTCTCGTAGCCGGAGATATTTTCTTCGTGCTGCAAGGTCAGACCGATGCTGTCCAGACCGTTGATCATGCAGTGACGACGGAAGCTGTCGATGACAAACGGATAGCTTTTATCGCCCGCTTTAACAGTCTGCGCTTCCAGATCCACTTCGAACTGAATGCCTTCGTTAGCTTTCACCAGCTCAAACAGTTCATCCACTTCGGCGTCGCTCAGCGTGATTGGCAGCAACTGGTTGTTGAATGAGTTACCGTAAAAGATATCGGCAAAGCTTGGCGCGATCACAGCATGGAAACCGTAATCGGTCAGTGCCCATGGCGCATGTTCGCGGGAAGAACCGCAGCCAAAGTTTTCGCGTGCCAGCAAAATGCTCGCGCCTTTGTAGCGCGGTTTGTTCAGCACGAAATCAGGATTTGGCACCTGACCGGCATCGTCCAGAAAACGCCAGTCATTAAACAGATGCTGGCCAAAACCGGTACGGGTGACTTTCTGTAAAAACTGTTTTGGAATGATGGCATCGGTATCGACGTTAGCTGCATCCAGCGGAACCACCAGACCGATGTGTTGGGTAAATTTAGCCATGGTGTTTTCCTCAGTTCAGTTCACGGATATCAGCGAAACGGCCGGTGACCGCCGCCGCTGCCGCCATTGCCGGGCTGACCAGATGCGTGCGACCGCCACGACCCTGACGGCCTTCGAAGTTACGGTTGCTGGTAGACGCGCAACGTTCGCCCGGTTCCAGACGGTCATTGTTCATCGCCAGACACATAGAGCAGCCTGGCAGACGCCATTCAAAGCCCGCTTCGATGAAGATCTTATCCAGCCCTTCTTCTTCCGCCTGCGCTTTTACCGGGCCGGATCCCGGTACCACAATGGCCTGTACGCCGTTCGCCACTTTACGGCCTTTGGCCACCGCTGCCGCAGCGCGTAAATCTTCGATACGGGAATTGGTGCAGGAGCCGATGAACACTTTATCAATCGCCACGTCGGTCAGTTTAATGCCCGGCTGCAAATCCATATACGCCAGCGCTTTTTCCGCTGAGGCACGTTCTACCGGATCGGCAAAGGATGCCGGGTCCGGGATGGTCTGATTCACGGCCATCACCTGACCCGGGTTGGTACCCCAGGTGACCTGTGGTGCGATTTCAGACGCATCCAGCGTAACAACGCTGTCGAACTTCGCCCCATCTTCGGTTTTCAGGGTTTTCCAGTATTCGACCGCCGCGTCCCAGTTCTGATCTTTCGGCGCAAACTGACGGCCCTTCAGATAAGCAAACGTAGTTTCATCCGGTGCAACCAGACCGGCTTTCGCCCCCATTTCGATCGCCATGTTGCACAGGGTCATACGACCTTCCATGCTTAACGCTTCAATCGCTTTACCGCAGAATTCCACCACGTGACCGGTGCCGCCTGCGCTGCCGGTTTTCCCGATAATCGCCAGAACGATATCTTTCGCTGTGATACCGACAGGAGCTTCGCCGGTCACTTCAATTTTCATGGTTTTGGCGCGACCCTGTTTCAGGGTTTGTGTCGCCAGAACGTGTTCAACTTCCGAAGTCCCGATACCGAAAGCCAGTGAGCCAAATGCGCCGTGCGTGGCGGTATGGGAATCACCGCAGACAATCGTCATGCCCGGCAACGTCATGCCCTGTTCAGGGCCGATAACGTGAACGATGCCCTGATACGGGTGATTCAGGTCATACAACTGCACGCCGAATTCAGCACAGTTCTTGATTAATTCCTGCATCTGGATGCGCGCCATTTCGCCGCTCGCATTGATGTCTTTAGTTTGCGTGGACACGTTGTGATCCATGGTCGCAAAGGTTTTACCTGGCTGGCGAACCTGGCGGCCCATCGCACGCAAGCCGTCAAACGCCTGCGGAGAGGTCACTTCGTGAACCAGATGGCGGTCAATGTATAACAATGGCGTTTCGTTTTGCGCTTCGTAAACCACATGCGCATCAAACAATTTCTGATATAGAGTTTTGGCCATGTTATGCCCCTTCTTTCACAAAGCGGGCAATGATATCGCCCATTTCATTGGTACCCAGCGCCTGCTGACCGTTAGCTAAATCGCCGGTGCGGTGGCCTGCTTCCAGTGCTTTATTAACCGCCTGCTCGATAGCATTGGCTGCATCATCAGCACCCAGACTGTAACGCAGTAACAGTGCGGCGGACAAAATTTGTGCAATCGGGTTGGCAATGTTTTTACCGGCGATATCCGGGGCTGACCCCCCCGCAGGCTCGAACAGACCAAACGCCTGCTCGTTCATGCTGGCAGAAGGCAACATCCCCATCGAACCGGTGATCATCGCGCATTCGTCCGACAGGATGTCGCCGAATAAGTTTGAACACAGCAACACGTCAAACTGCGACGGATCTTTAATCAGCTGCATGGTCGCGTTATCGATGTACATGTGGCTCAGGCTGACATCCGGGTAATCTTTAGCGATTTCGTTAACCACTTCACGCCACATAATGGAAGTCTGCAACACGTTCGCTTTATCGATGGAGGTCACTTTGCTGCGGCGTTTGCGCGCTGATTCAAAGGCGATGCGGGCGATGCGTTCAATCTCAAAACGGTAATACACTTCGGTATCAAATGCTTTCTCGTGCATGCCCTGACCTTCGCGACCTTTAGGCTGACCGAAGTAAATACCGCCCGTCAGTTCACGAACACACAGAATGTCGAAGCCTTTTGCGGCGATATCGGCACGCAACGGACAAAACTCTTCCAGCCCCTGATACAGGCGGGCAGGGCGCAGATTACTAAACAACTTGAAATGTTTGCGCAGTGGCAATAATGCGCCACGCTCAGGCTGATCGTTTGGGGGCAGATGTTCCCATTTCGGGCCACCCACGGAGCCGAAAAGAATCGCATCAGCTTGTTCACAACCGGCAACGGTCGCTGGCGGCAACGGGCTGCCATGTTTGTCGATGGCTGCGCCACCCACATCGTATTCGCTGGTGGTGATCTTCAGGCCAAAACGCTGACGTACTGCGTCCAGAACTTTATATGCCTGGGCCATGACTTCCGGGCCAATTCCGTCTCCGGGTAAGACGGCAATATGATGGGTCTTGCTCATGTTCACACCGTTTCCTGATTATTTTGAATGTTGTTGTGTTGCTGACCTGTCTGCTGCAAACGTTGTTTTTCGATCTCAACTTGTTTGCTGCGCCAGATGTTATTCAGTACGTGTACCATCGCTTTTGCGGAGGATTCGACAATGTCTGTCGCCAGCCCGACACCGTGGAAGCGGCGGCCATTGAAGGAGACGACCACGTCAACCTGACCCAGAGCATCGCGGCCCTGACCTTTGGCGCTCAGCTGGTATTTCACCAGTTCAATCTGATAACCGGTGATGCGGTTGATAGCCTGATACACGGCATCTACCGGACCGTTGCCGGTAGCGGCTTCGGTAATGATTTCTTCGCCACAGGCCAGATTGACTGACGCAGTGGCGGTAATTTTTGAGCCGGACTGCACGCTGAAGTTATCCAGACGATAGAATTCAGGTTCTTCCTGCTGCTTGTTAATGAAGACCAGTGCTTCTAAATCGTAGTCGAAAACCTGACCTTTTTTGTCGGCCAGCTTCAGGAACGCGGCATACAGATGATCCAGATTGTAATCAGCTTCTTTGTAGCCCATTTCTTCCATGCGATGCTTAACGGCAGCACGACCGGAACGGGAAGTCAGGTTCAACTGAACCTGATTCAGACCGATGGATTCCGGGGTCATGATTTCGTAGTTTTCACGGTTTTTCAGCACGCCGTCCTGATGGATCCCGGAGGAGTGTGCGAAGGCGTTAGAGCCGACAATGGCTTTGTTGCCCGGGATCGGCATGTTGGTTATCTGGCTGACAATCTGGCTGGTGCGGTAGATTTCTTTGTGATTAATGTTGGTGTGAACGTTCATGTAGTCGCTGCGGGTGCGGATCGCCATGATCACTTCTTCCAGCGCAGTGTTACCGGCGCGTTCACCGATACCGTTCAATGTGCCTTCAACCTGGCGCGCACCGGCCTGTATCGCGGCGATGGAGTTACCGACAGCCATGCCCAGATCATCGTGGCAGTGAACGGAAATAATCGCTTTATCAATGTTTGGAACACGCTCATACAAATTGGTGATGATTCCACCGAACTGAACCGGCGTCGTGTAACCCACGGTGTCAGGAATGTTGATGGTGGTCGCCCCGGCTTTGATTGCAGCTTCGACCACGCGGCACAGATTATCCAGCGGGGTACGGCCGGCATCTTCGCAGGAGAATTCGACGTCGTCAGTGTAATTACGGGCGCGTTTCACGGAATGCGTGGCCATTTCCAGCACCTGATCAAACGAGCGCTTCAGTTTGGATTCAATGTGCAGGGTAGAAGTGGCCAGGAAGACGTGGATACGGAAAGCTTCTGCGACGCGTAATGCTTCGGCAGCGGCGTCGATGTCACCGTCCACACAGCGGGCCAGACCGCAAACACGGCTATTTTTAATCTGGCGTGCGATAGTTTGTACGGACTCGAAATCGCCGGGAGAGGAGACCGGGAAGCCGACTTCCATCACGTCAACGCCCATTCTTTCCAGCGCCATTGCAATTTGAATCTTCTCTTTAACACTCAGGCTGGCTTGTAACGCCTGTTCACCGTCACGCAGCGTGGTATCGAAAATAATGACTTGCTCGCTCATGGGTTATTCCTTGTCTGCTTTTACTTTCGCGCCCTGCGGGAGATAAAAAAAAACCCGCGCATCGGCGCGGGTTTATTGTCTGTGGAAGTTGAATCAGTTCTGATTTTCGCCCACTGGCTTACCGCGCAAATATTCTGCGTTGAGTAGTAGGCCTAGGAGACGGGTCATCATGAACATGTGTTTCAGCTTCTCATCATCGGGTGGTCAGAACGGATATCGTTCAAACAGTGACTAAAGTGATACGGGAATGTGTGCGGTATGTCAACCTTCACTGTGTGGAAATTCCAGAAAATCGCCAAAATGATATTGAATCTCATTTAGCATAAAACACTGGCGTCGCGGAGGTACTCGGGATGAAGGTTTTAAAGGGGGGCGGAAAAATAAGAACAAAAAAAATGCACCCGCCCGGGGGCACCTGGATAAATACTCTATTTAATACAGTGAATTAAAAATGATTTAGTATGGCTTAACTTATTATTCATTTTTAGAATGTTGTTTACGGAAATATTTTGCTGTTTGATATCATCAGTTTCTTTGTGGGAAATAAAATTTGTATTTCTGTTTCTGATTATTGGAAACAAAAATTCATATTTTTCTGAAAATAAATTGATGAGAATTTGCTGCGTTTTCTCTGCCAATATTTATGTTCCCCAATACCATCTCAATGCTGCGCTTTACGAAATAGATTATTGAAGATAATCATTTTATTTGGATTCGAATGTCTATTATGAGGGATATCATGTCTGACGCCGATACAGAAATACAACCTAAAACCGCTGAGGCAGAAACGCACCTTCGCAATGTTGATTTAAATTTATTAACGGTTTTTGATGCCGTCATGCAATTACAAAATATTACACGTGCAGCCAATATGTTGGGGATGTCCCAGCCAGCGGTCAGTAATGCCGTTGCCCGTTTGAAAGTGATGTTTAATGATGACTTGTTTGTGCGTTTCGGGCGCGGGATCCAACCGACGATGCGCGCACGTCAACTGTTTGGCCCGATCAGACAGGCTTTGCAACTGGTGATGAACGAACTGCCGGGGGCAGGTTTTGACCCTTATCTCAGCACACGCCAGTTTAATGTCGCTATTTGCAGCCCGCTCGATAAACGCTTCACCAGCCTGGTGCTGAAGGCCGCCGAAGAATTATCGCCGGGTGTCAGTGTTAAACTGCAAACGATTGTTAACGATGATATTGAACATCAGCTGCGTTACCAGAATATAGAATTTGTGATCAGTTATCGTAAATTTGAGCGTGCTGATTTTTGCAATCATGCCTTATTTAATGATGAGCTGGTTCTGGTCGCGGCGCAAAATCATCCCCGTATCAGTCCGCATATGTCTGATGAAAAGTATCTGAAAGAAAAACATGCTGTCATGATGATGGACCGCTTCTATTCTTTCAGTTCACCTTATTACGACGACTCTGAGTTAGTTTCGCTGATTTCCTATCAAGGAACCGATCTGTTCAGCGTTGTGGAAATTGTCTCCAAATCCGAGATGGTTGCACTGGTGCCGCGCTGGCTGGCACAGGCAAATGCAGGAATACTTAATTTATCCGTCATTCCATTGCCGTGGATGAAAAATACGCTGACTTGTTATCTTTCCTGGCACGAATCATCCAGCAAAGACAAAGGTAATATGTGGATGAAAACATTATTGAGCCAGTGTGTTGTTTCTCTGTAATCAGTCAGTCATTACGACTTTTTTGGCAGAGGTGATCGCAGCGAAAGCGGCTGCCTGTTCTTTATCAGATAGTTTTTTATCCTGCAGGTTTTTTTCTCCTCGTTAGAGTCCTGCAGGTTTTTTTTGTCTTAGAAATTCCGCGTGATATTTCCAAAACCCTGCTGCAGCTCCTACAATTTCATTTCGCCTTGCAATCTTTGTCGGTAGACTGCGTTAAATCTTTGTAACAGAGCAATGCAGTCAGCTCCCTCCTTTTACTGACTACGCTGGACGCCGGTATAAACGCTCAATGAATCCAACCTTAAATGATTACCATCTGATTTCCCGTTTTCGTCAGCAAGTCGTTGCCCGCGCTGAACAGACTGCATTTCGCGAGTGGTCGCCAGCGGCAGAATCTGCCCTGACCTGGCGTGAGCTGGGCGAGAAAGTGGATGCCTTATCCGACGTGTTATTGCAGGAGCAAGTGGGCGTTCAGGAACGCATCGCCATTTGCGGGAATAATTCGATGGCCTGGGCGACAGCAGATCTTGCGATCCTGCAATTGCGTGCTGTCACCGTGCCGGTTTATGCCACCAATACACCCGCGCAGTCCGCATATGTACTCAATGATGCGGATGTCCGTATTTTGTTTGTCGTCGGTCAGAAACAATATGACGCGGCGGTGGCTGTGCGTGATCTCTGCCCGCAGCTGAAACACATACTGGTGCTGGACAATGATGTCGATTTACGTGGCGTACCCATTGCCCGGCATGTTTCAGGCGTTGTTCCCCGGGATGCTGCTCTAGCTGCTGAGCGTGAAGTGCGGGTGAATGCCCGTGACCTGAGTGATCTGTTCACGCTCATCTATACCTCGGGCACCACCGGAGAAGCAAAAGGCGTGATGCTGGATTACCGCAGCATGGCGACGCAACTGATGCAGCATGAAAGGCGTCTGAGCATTTCGGAGCATGATGTTTCCCTTTGTTTTCTGCCGTTGGCGCACGTTTTTGAACGCGCATGGAGTTTCTTCGTGATGCATTGCGGTGCGCAAAACGTCTTCCTGCGCGAAACTGATCTGGTGCGTGATGCTTTGCAGGCCATTAAACCGACAGTAATGTGTGCGGTACCGCGCTTCTATGAAAAAGTGTTCAGCGCGATCCACGACAAAGTCTCTCGCGCAGGAACCCTCAAAAAGCGGCTTTTCCACTGGGCCGTCGGGCAGGGCAAAGAGAAGTTTTTGATCGAGCGCCGTGGCGAACGTTATCCGTTCTGGCTGGTGCCTGCGCATTTTCTCGCCGATAAACTGGTGCTAAAAAAGCTGCGTGATTTGCTGGGTGGCAATCTGCGTTTTCTGCCTGCCGCCGGTGCAAGTCTGGACGACAATGTCATTCTGTTTTTCGAATCACTCGGTCTGAAAATCAAATACGGCTACGGCCTGACGGAAACGTGCGCGACGGTGACCTGCTGGGAAGAAAATGATTTCCGCTTTGGTTCTGTCGGAACGGCGTTACCAGAGATTGAAGTGCGGATCGGCGAGGAGAATGAGATTCAGGTTCGCGGCCCAACACTCCTGCGGGGTTACTTCAATAAACCGGAAGAGACGGCGGCCAGTTTCACTGCCGACGGCTGGTTTAAAACCGGTGATGCCGGGAAAATGGATGCACAAGGGAATGTGTTTATTACCGAACGACTCAAAGATCTGATGAAAACGTCGGGCGGAAAATACATTGCTCCGCAGCGTATCGAAGGCACGCTGGTGCAGGATCGTTATATCGAGCAGGCGGCAGTCATCGCCGATGAAAGGCACTTTGTTTCTGCGCTGATCGTGCCTGATTTTGATGTGCTGAACGTCTATGCCCAGGCGCACCGTATTGATTATTTCAATCGCGCCGGACTGGTGAAAAACGAGCAGATCCTCTCGCTGTTTGCCCACCAGCTACGCGAGATTCAGCATGATCTTGCCGGTTTTGAGCAGGTGAAAAAGTTTGTGTTGCTGACCAAACCTTTCACGATGGAAGCGGGTGAACTGACCCCGACCCTTAAACTGCGCCGCAAAAATATTTTCAGCCGTTATCAGAAGGAAATCGATCAGCTTTATCAGGAGTAATGCTTCATCTGCCCGTTTCATCACTTTCCTTTCTGAATCACCGGCGTATGTCACTTCGCCGGTTTTCTTCCCTCGTTTTAGTTTCAGGTCCGCTATGGACATAATTTAATACTGTAATTTTTCCAGCCTTCCTGATATTTCTGACTGGTTAGTGCTCACAGGCAGTGTTTTGTCCCGAGCGAGAGAATGAAGGCAGTGCGAGGCGATAAAATCATGCCTGTGCAGAATTTTTGGCGTTTGCCTGACTCCGGTTCTGACGCTAAGGTACTGAGTTAGATTCTTGAACGCCAATAAGAACAGCAGGGTTTTGTGAGCCCGATAGAAAGTCCTAAAATTCAGCAATTTATCTTTAAATTGCTGCTGATAGAACAGCTAGCTGAAACACAAGTCATCCTATAAAAGAAGCAAAAAGCCTGGAGGCAAAACCATGGAGATGTTGTCAGGAGCCGAGATGGTCGTCCGGTCGTTAATCGACCAGGGCGTTAAGCACGTATTCGGTTATCCCGGCGGTGCGGTGTTGGATATCTATGATGCCCTGCATACGGTCGGTGGGATAGATCATGTGCTGGTGAGACATGAACAGGGTGCTGTTCATATGGCTGACGGTTATGCGCGTGCCACGGGTGACGTGGGCGTCGTGCTGGTGACTTCCGGTCCCGGCGCAACCAATGCGATCACCGGCATTGCCACGGCTTATATGGATTCCATTCCGCTAGTGGTGCTATCCGGCCAGGTACACAGTTCACTCATCGGTTATGACGCATTCCAGGAATGCGACATGGTGGGGATTTCCCGCCCGGTGGTGAAACACAGTTTTCTGGTAAAACGTGCGGAAGATATTCCGACTGTGCTGAAAAAAGCGTTTTATCTTGCCTCTACCGGCCGTCCTGGCCCGGTGGTTGTCGACCTGCCAAAAGATGTGGTGAACCCGCAGATTAAACTGCCTTACGCCTATCCTGATCAGGTTGCGATGCGCTCCTATAACCCGACGGTGCAAGGCCATCGCGGGCAAATCAAGCGCGCAGTCCAGACTTTACTGGCGGCGAAGAAACCGGTGCTGTACGTCGGTGGCGGTGCGATTAATTCTGAGTGTGATGCTGAACTGCTGCAACTGGCGGAGAAACTGAATCTGCCCGTCACCAGTTCCCTGATGGGGTTGGGCGCATTTCCCGGTACCCATCGCCAGAGCCTTGGTATGCTCGGCATGCACGGTACTTACGAAGCCAATATGGCGATGCACAACGCGGATTTAATCTTCGGTGTAGGTGTGCGTTTCGACGACCGTACCACCAATAATCTGGCGAAGTACTGCCCGAATGCGACGGTTATGCACATTGATATCGACCCGACGTCCATTTCCAAAACCGTGAATGCGGATATTCCGATTGTGGGTGATGCGAAGCAGACGCTGATTCAGATGCTGGAATTGCTGGCACAAAGCGACGAAAAGCAGGAATTCGATGCGCTGCGCGACTGGTGGCAAAATATTGAGAACTGGCGCGGGCGTGAGTGCCTGAGCTACGACAAAAATACCGGTACCATCAAGCCACAGGCGGTTATCGAAACGCTGCACCGTCTGACCAAAGGCGATGCCTATGTTACGTCGGACGTCGGGCAGCATCAGATGTTTGCCGCATTGTATTATAAGTTCGATAAACCGCGTCGCTGGATCAACTCCGGTGGCCTCGGCACGATGGGCTTTGGCCTGCCTGCTGCGCTGGGTGTGAAACTTGGCCTGCCGGATGAGACGGTAATTTGTGTGACCGGTGACGGCAGTATCCAGATGAACATTCAGGAGCTGTCGACCGCGCTGCAATACGATTTGCCAGTGATCGTCGTGAACCTGAACAATGGCTATCTGGGCATGGTGAAGCAGTGGCAGGACATGATTTACTCCGGCCGTCATTCTCAGTCTTACATGCAATCGCTGCCTGATTTCGTGAAACTGGCGGAAGCTTACGGGCATGTGGGTATTGCTATCCGCACGCCGGATGAGCTGGAAAGCAAGCTGGCGCTGGCGCTGGAACAGAAAAATCGTCTGGTATTTGTTGATATCAGCGTGGATGAAACAGAACACGTTTACCCTATGCACATCCGTGGCGGTGCGATGGACGAAATGTGGTTAAGCAAAACGGAGAGGACCTGATCATGCGCCGGATTTTATCAGTATTACTGGAAAACGAATCGGGCGCGTTGTCCCGCGTGGTTGGCCTGTTCTCTCAGCGTGGCTATAACATTGAAAGCCTGACCGTTGCACCGACGGATGATCCTACCTTGTCGCGCATGACGATTCAGACCGTGGGTGATGCCAAGGTGCTCGAGCAAATCGAAAAACAGCTGCATAAGCTGGTAGACGTATTACGAGTCACTGAGCTGGTGCAGGGTGCTCACGTTGAGCGTGAAATCATGCTGGTGAAGGTGCAGGCTTCCGGTTATGGCCGGGAAGAAGTTAAACGCTCTACCGAGATTTTCCGCGGTCAGATTGTGGATGTCACAGCAACGCTTTACACCGTTCAGCTGGCGGGTACCAGTGACAAACTGGACGCGTTTTTAGCCAGTATCCGTGATGTGGCTGAAATCGTCGAAGTTGCGCGCTCCGGCGTAGTGGGTGTCTCCCGTGGCGACAAAATCATGCGCTAAAGCGTAAATAATCAGCAAGATGTGAAACTTATCTGATATTTAAAAGCCCGGCTCTTGAGTTGGGCTTTATTTTTTGCGAGACAGGTGAAGCGATTCGGTAAAACACCTTGCCCGGCAGAGGCTTCTGCGGTTAGATAAAGCATTATCTTTATTAAGGGGTTTCTCAGTGAAGCTGGATGAGATCGCGAGGTTAGCGGGCGTTTCGCGTACAACGGCCAGTTATGTGATTAATGGCAAAGCGAAACAGTATCGTGTCAGCGATAAGACAGTCGAAAAAGTTATGGCTGTCGTGAAGGAACATAACTATCACCCGAATGCGGTGGCAGCGGGTTTACGCGCCGGTCGCACCCGTTCTATTGGCCTGGTGATCCCCGATCTGGAAAATACCAGTTACACCAAAATCGCCAACTTCCTCGAGCGTCAGGCCCGTCAGCGGGGTTATCAACTGCTAATCGCCTGTTCAGAAGATCAGCCTGACAACGAAATGCGCTGCATCGAACATCTGCTGCAACGTCAGGTAGATGCGATCATTATCTCCACGTCATTGCCGCCGGAACATCCTTTCTATCAGCGCTGGGCCAACGATGATTTCCCGATCATTGCGCTTGATCGCGCTCTGGATCCCGAACACTTCATCAGTGTTGTGGGTGCCGATCAGGATGACGCACTGATGCTGGCGCAGGAGTTGCGCACCTTTCCTGCTGAATCGGTATTGTATCTCGGCGCGCTGCCTGAGCTTTCCGTGAGTTTTCTGCGCGAGCAGGGATTCCGCCAGGCATGGGCTGAAGATCCACGCCAGCCGGAATACCTTTATGCCAATGCTTATGATCGTGAATCAGCGGCCATAGTGTTTGCCGAATGGCTAAAAACGCACCCGATGCCGCAGGCGTTATTTACGACGTCATTCCAGCTGTTACAGGGTGTGATGGACGTTACGCTGAAAATGGAAGGGCGTTTACCGGTCAATCTCGCTATTGCCACATTCGGCGATAACGAGCTGCTCGATTTCCTCGAATGCCCGGTTCTGGCCGTGGCGCAGCGTCACCGCGATGTGGCTGAACGTGTACTGGAGCTGGTTCTGGCCTGTCTGGATGAGCCGAAGAAGCCGAAAGCAGGGCTGACCCGTATCCGCCGTAATTTGTTCCGCCGTGGTCGCCTGAGCCGCAAATAAACCCCGGACGGGTATTCACCTGACTGCCCGTCTTTTTCACCGTTGCTGAATCGCGTTAAAACATTCCGGTAATTTGCGTTGCCGTTTCTGATAATCAAAATACGAGAATTCCCATATGACTTTAATGGGCAATTTAGGAGCATTCCCAGACTGCTGAATTATTAACAAATGTTTTTGCTTTCCTTCCGCTGATATAAACCTTCCAATCAATTTCTAAAATACGTTAATGCTCGCCGCAAAAGTGCTGTAGAATTCCCCGCTTAAATTCCAGCGGTGTGAGTTTGCTGCGGTACTGATGGCTTTTAAATCTGCCCGAAGGCTTATGCCATGCGGGTTGGCATGTAAAATGATGTTGATTTAGACGTGACAGCCAGAAAAAAATTGAAAATGATTTTTGTTAAGGCAAAACGGTCAGGAAATGAGAGTTGGATAGCAGAAGAATATAAATAGTTAAATAATGTTCAGTTTGGCTTTTTTTTAAACGAAATTATTAACCCTCCGAAATTTCTTCAACTAATCATGACGTTATTTTCTATACCCCCTCTAAAAAACCTCATCACATTGCGCTAAGCATTTGTGTGGCTGCGTAAATATTGCCAAACCGTCTCCGCTCTGGCTTGACAAGGTTTTAAAACCATCCGTAAACTCTTTTCTGTGGGAATTTGTGGGGGAAAGTGGTGAAAAGGGTCACAGAGGGGTAGAGCGGTCATGTTTCGTGGCGCGACGATGGTTAACCTCGACAGTAAAGGGCGACTTGCCGTACCCACCCGTTATCGGGATTTACTGAGCGAAGAATCGCAAGGTCAAATGGTGTGCACCATAGACCTCCATCACCCATGTCTCCTCCTTTACCCCCTCCCTGAGTGGGAAGTTATCGAACAAAAATTGTCCCGTCTGTCGAGTATGAACCCCATTGAGCGCCGTATTCAGCGCCTTTTACTGGGGCATGCCAGTGAATGTCAGATGGATAACGCCGGGCGTCTGCTGATTGCAACAACATTGCGTCAGCATGCCGGGCTCGCAAAAGAAGTGATGCTGGTTGGGCAGTTCAATAAGTTTGAATTGTGGGATGAACAGACCTGGTATCAACAAGTTAAGGAAGACATCGACGCTGAACAATCGTCTCAGGAGCCACTTTCTGACCGATTACAGGACTTGTCATTATAAGCATGGTTGAAAACTACAAACACACTTCCGTTTTGCTGGATGAAGCCGTTAACGGCCTCAACATTCGACAGGACGGCATTTACATAGACGGAACTTTTGGCCGTGGTGGCCATTCACGTCTGATTCTGTCCCAGCTTGGGCCGGAAGGACGCTTGCTGGCGATTGACCGTGATCCACAGGCGATCAAAGCCGCAGAATCTATTGATGATCCGCGTTTCTCTATCGTTCACGGACCTTTTTCTGATCTGGCCGACTATGTGCGGGATCGGGGTCTCGAAGGCAAGATCGACGGCGTACTGCTGGATTTAGGCGTTTCTTCTCCTCAGCTTGATGATCCTGAACGTGGATTCTCATTTATGCGTGACGGGCCTCTGGATATGCGTATGGATCCTACCCGTGGTTATTCAGCAGCTGAATGGCTGATGAAAGCTGAAGCCGAAGATATTGCCTGGGTGTTGAAAACTTTTGGTGAAGAGCGTTTTGCCAAACGCATTGCACGCGCGATCGTTGAGCGTAACCGCGAATTGCCGATGACCCGGACTAAAGAGCTGGCGGATCTGATCGCTAATGCCTCGCCAGTGCGTGAGAAGCACAAGCATCCGGCCACGCGCAGCTTCCAGGCGATCCGTATCTACATCAACAGTGAGCTGGAAGAGATTGAACGTGCGCTGGATGGCGCACTGGAAATTTTGGCACCTGAAGGACGTTTATCCGTGATCAGCTTCCACTCTCTGGAAGACCGGATTGTGAAACGCTTCATCCGTCAGCATAGCCGTGGCGCGCAGGTGCCAGCCGGTATCCCGATGACGGAAGCGCAAATCGCGGAACTTGGCGGACGTTCTCTGAAATCAGTCGGGAAAATGATGCCCTCTGAAGCCGAAGTGGCAGAGAACCCGCGGGCACGCAGTTCTGTTCTGCGTTTTGCTGAGAGAACAACAGCGTGATAGGCAACGAACGCCACGGATTAGTGGGAGTGATCGCCAGCGATATCCTTCGCAACGGCAAGATCCCGTTAATTCTGATGATCGCCGTTTTGGTCAGTGCAATTTTAGTGGTCACTACCGCTCACCGTACGCGTTTGCTGACGGCTCAGCGTGAACAATTAGTCCTGGAAAGGGATGCGCTGGACATTGAATGGCGCAACCTGATCCTTGAAGAGAACGCCCTCGGTGATCACAGCCGGGTAGAACGCATCGCAACGGAGAAATTGCAAATGCAACACGTTGATCCATCTCAAGAAATTATTGTGGTTCAGCCTTAAAATGCGCACGGAGAATACAGGCAGCGAATGAAAGCAACACGCACCGCGAAGTTAAAGCGTCCCGAAAATCAAGCCAGCTTTATCAGCTGGCGTTTTGCGTTGTTGTGCGCTTGTATCCTGCTGGCATTGGTTGGCCTGATGTTGCGTGTGGCGTATCTGCAGGTGATTAATCCGGATAAGCTGGTGAAGGAAGGTGACCTGCGTTCCCTTCGCGTACAAACCATTCCAACCTCCCGTGGCATGATTACCGATCGCTCTGGTCGCCCGCTGGCGGTCAGTGTACCGGTTAATGCCATCTGGGCTGACCCAAAAGAAATTAGCGATCGCGGCGGTATCACCTCCGATACCAAATGGAAAGCGCTGGCCGATGCACTGAATATGCCTCTTACCCAACTTTCTTCCCGCATTACTGCCAATCCAAATGGGCGCTTCGTGTATCTGGCGCGTCAGGTCAATCCTGCGGTCGGCGAATATATCCGTAAACTCAAACTGCCGGGGATTTCCCTGCGTCAGGAATCCCGCCGCTATTACCCGGCCGGGCAGGTGACGTCGCATGTTATTGGCGTCACCAATATCGACGGCGAAGGTATTGAAGGCGTCGAGAAGAGTTTTGACCGCTGGCTGACCGGTAAACCGGGTGAACGTACCATTCGTAAAGACCGCTTCGGGCGCGTCATCGAGGATATTTCTACTGTAGACAGCCAGGCAGCACACAATCTGGCGCTCAGCATCGATGAGCGTTTGCAGGCGCTGGTTTACCGCGAGCTTAACAACGCCGTGGCATTCAACAAAGCGGAGTCGGGCACTGCGGTGCTGGTTGACGTGCAAACCGGTGAAGTGCTGGCGATGGCTAACAGCCCGTCCTACAACCCGAACAACATGCCGGATACGCCAAAAGACGTGATGCGTAACCGTGCCATCACCGACATCTTCGAACCGGGTTCCACAGTGAAACCGATGGTGGTGATGACGGCATTGAAAAACGGTGTGGTGCGCGAGAACAGCGTACTGAATACTTTGCCGTACCGGATTAACGGTCATGAGATTAAAGATGTGGCCCGTTACGCGGAGCTTTCCGTTACGGGTATCTTGCAGAAGTCGAGTAACGTCGGTGTTTCACGACTGGCGTTATCGATGCCATCCGCTGAGCTGGTAGATACTTACTCGCGATTCGGATTGGGAAAACCGACCAATTTGGGGCTGGTCGGAGAAAGCAGTGGCTTATACCCTAAAAAACAACGGTGGTCTGACATAGAGAGGGCCACCTTCTCTTTCGGCTACGGGCTAATGGTGACACCTCTCCAGCTAGCGCGAGTCTACGCAACAATCGGCAGCATGGGCGTTTATCGCCCATTGTCGATCACACGAGTTGATCCGCCGGTTTCCGGCGAGCGCGTCTTCCCTGAACCGCTGGTACGTACCGTTGTGCATATGATGGAAAGCGTGGCACTGCCTGGCGGCGGTGGCGTGAAAGCGGCAATCAAGGGCTATCGCATTGCGATTAAAACCGGTACCGCAAAAAAAGTCGGCCCGGATGGGAAGTACGTTAACAAATACATTGCCTATACCGCCGGCGTTGCGCCAGCAAGCAATCCAAGATTTGCCCTTGTGGTGGTTATCAACGATCCACAGGCAGGGAAATATTACGGTGGGGCCGTTTCCGCACCGGTGTTTGGCGCCATCATGGGCGGCGTATTGCGCACCATGAACGTTGAACCGGATGCGCTGACTGCCGATGAAAACGCAGACATAGTGAATAATCAAAAAGAGGCTTCAGGTGGCAGATCGTAATTTGCGCGACATCTTAGCGCCCTGGGTGAGTGATGCCCCGGCGGTAGCGCTAAAAGACATGATTCTGGACAGCCGCGTTGCGGCTGCCGGCGATCTGTTTGTCGCGGTTTCAGGCCATACCAGTGACGGGCGTCGTTTTATTCCCCAGGCAATTGCCCAGGGCGTCGCCGCCGTTGTGGCCGAGGCAAAGGGTGAGCAACAGCACGGAACGGTCTGCCAGATGCATGGCGTACCGGTGGTTTATCTTGAGGATCTCAATATTCTGCTGTCAGAGCTGGCGGGACGTTTTTACCAGCAACCGGGCAAAGAATTACGTCTGGTTGGCGTAACTGGCACCAACGGCAAAACCACGACCACGCAACTGCTGGCGCAATGGAGCCAGTTGCTGGGCGAAACCAGTGCCGTGATGGGCACTGTGGGCAATGGCCTGCTGGATAACGTGATACCAGCGGAAAACACCACCGGTTCTGCCGTACAGGTTCAGCACATTCTGGCTGACCTGGTGAAACTGGGTGCAACCTTTGCCGCAATGGAAGTTTCTTCACACGGGCTGGTTCAGCACCGTGTTGCCGCACTGCCGTTTGCCGCTGCCGCATTTACCAACCTGAGCCGTGATCACCTTGATTACCACGGTGATATGCAAAGCTATGAAGATGCCAAATGGCAGCTTTTCGCCTCACATCAGGTCGGTCAAAAAATTATCAATGCTGACGATGAAGTCGGTGCACGCTGGCTGGCGAAAACGCCAAATGCTATTGCGGTCAGCATGGAAGACAAAATTCCGGCAGGCTGGAGTGGCCGCTGGCTGGTGGCACGTAGCGTGAATTATCACGATAACGGTGCCACCGTAAACATCGATTCAAGCTGGGGTGAAGGCAAGCTGGAGAGCCGCCTGATGGGGGCCTTCAACGTCAGCAATCTGCTGGTTGCGCTGGCCACGCTGCTTTCTCTGGATTATCCGCTGGCGCAATTACTGGCGACCGCCTCTCAGCTGCAACCGGTTTGTGGCCGTATGGAAGTTTTCAATGCGCCGGGTAAACCTACGGCGGTGGTTGATTATGCGCACACTCCTGACGCACTGGAAAAAGCGCTGGCGGCAGCGCGGCTACATTGTCGTGGCACGTTGTGGTGCGTTTTTGGTTGCGGTGGAGATCGCGATAAAGGCAAGCGTCCGCTGATGGGCGCTATTGCTGAGCAATACGCTGACCGCGTGATTGTTACCGATGATAATCCTCGCAGCGAAGAGCCTCGCGCTATCGTTGCAGATATCCTTGCCGGTCTGCTTGATGCAGGACGTGTGCAGGAAATCCATGGCCGCGCAGAAGCAGTCACCAGCGCGATCATGCAGGCGAAAGAAGACGACGTTGTGTTGATTGCCGGTAAAGGGCATGAGGATTACCAGCTCGTCGGAAACCAGCGTCTCGACTATTCCGACCGTGTGACGGTTGCACGTTTGCTGGGGGTGATCGCATGATCCGTGTTTCCCTGCAAACGCTGGCTGATGCGCTCAACGCTGAGCTCATCGGCACTGATACTCAAATTGACAGCGTGACGACGGACACCCGTCAGATCACTGAAGGCTGTTTGTTTGTCGCCCTGAAAGGCGAAAAATTCGATGCCCACGACTTTGCCGCTGATGCCGTAAAAGCCGGTTCAGGGGCTTTACTGGTAAGTAAGCGCTTACCGGTAGATGTTCCTCAGTTAGTGGTTGCTGACACCCGTATTGCGCTCGGGCAACTGGGCGGCTGGGTGCGTCAGCAGGTTCCGGCGCGTGTCGTCGGCCTGACCGGTTCTTCCGGCAAGACGTCTGTGAAAGAGATGACCGCGGCGATTTTGCGCGAGTGCGGCAATGTGCTGTATACCGCAGGCAACTTCAATAACGACATTGGCGTTCCTCTGACGTTGCTGCGCTTAACGGCAGAACATGATTTTGCTGTCATCGAAATGGGTGCGAATCATGCGGGTGAAATCGCCTACACCACTGCCCTGGCACGACCTGAAACGGCGCTGGTGAATAACTTGTCCGCCGCACATCTGGAGGGTTTCGGTTCCCTCGCAGGCGTGGCTCGTGCGAAAGGCGAGATTTTCGATGGGCTGCCGGAAAACGGCATTGCCGTGATCAATGCGGATAACAACGATTGGGCGAACTGGCAGCATAAGCTGAACGGTAAAACCGTCTGGCGTTTCTCTCCCACTTTCGGTGAAGGCATCGATTTCAGTGCCACTGATGTCAACATCAGCCCGCTGAATACCACGTTCACTCTGCATTCTCCTCAGGGCAGCATTGATGTCTCGCTGCCGGTTCCGGGTCGTCACAATATCGCTAACGCACTCGCTGCGGCTGCGCTGGCAATGTCTGTCGGTGCATCGCCGGAGAACGTGCGCGCCGGGCTGGCGACGCTGCAATCCGTGAAAGGGCGCTTATTCCCGATCGTTATCAGCGAGGGCAAAACCTTGCTTGATGACAGCTACAACGCGAATGTGGGTTCAATGACCGCTGCCGCACAGGTGCTGGCGGAAATGCCGGGCTACCGCGTGATGGCAGTGGGCGATATGGCTGAACTGGGCGCTGAAAGCGAACATTGCCATCGTCAGGTCGGTGAAGCTATCCGCGACGCCGGTATCGACAAAGTATTCAGCATTGGTCATGACAGCCGCATCATCAGTGATGTCAGCGGGTGTGGTGAACATCTGGAAGATAAGGCAGCCCTGACGGCCCGTTTAACGAGCTTACTGTCTGAACATGCGGTAATTACCGTTTTGATTAAAGGTTCACGTAGTGCCGCAATGGAGCAGGTAGTACGCGCGTTACAGGAGAATGCAACATGTTAGTTTGGCTGGCCGAACATTTGGTCAAATATTATTCCGGCTTCAACGTCTTTTCTTATCTGACGTTTCGCGCCATTGTCAGCCTGCTGACCGCTTTGTTCCTGTCGCTGTGGATTGGGCCTCGCATGATTGCCCGTCTGCAGAAAATGTCTTTCGGCCAGATTGTCCGTAACGACGGCCCGGAATCACATTTCAGTAAACGTGGTACACCAACGATGGGCGGCCTGATGATTCTGGCGTCTATCACGATTTCCGTATTGATGTGGGCCTATCCGTCCAATCCGTACGTGTGGTGTGTGCTGTTCGTATTGCTGGGTTACGGTGTGGTGGGCTTTATCGATGACTATCGCAAAGTCGTGCGTAAAGACACCAAGGGGCTGATCGCCCGCTGGAAATACTTCTGGCAGTCAGTCATTGCGCTGGCCGCCGCTTTCACGATGTATGCCATTGGTAAAGACACGCCAGCGACCGAGCTGGTGGTGCCGTTCTTTAAAGACATCATGCCGCAGCTGGGTTTGATGTACATCCTGCTGAGCTACTTTGTGATTGTCGGTACCAGTAACGCCGTCAATCTGACGGATGGTCTGGACGGGCTGGCGATTATGCCAACGGTTTTCGTCGCGGCGGGCTTTGCGCTGGTGGCATGGGCGACCGGTAACATGAATTTTGCCAGCTACCTGCACATCCCTTATCTGCGTCACGCGGGTGAACTGGTGATCGTGTGTACCGCAATTGTCGGTGCCGGGCTCGGGTTCCTGTGGTTCAACACCTATCCGGCACAAGTTTTCATGGGCGATGTCGGTTCTCTGGCGCTGGGTGGCGCGCTGGGCACTATCGCTGTGCTGCTGCGTCAGGAGTTTTTGCTGGTGATTATGGGCGGTGTGTTTGTTGTCGAAACCCTGTCGGTAATCTTACAAGTTGGGTCCTTTAAGTTACGTGGGCAGCGCATTTTCCGTATGGCGCCTATCCATCATCACTACGAACTTAAAGGCTGGCCGGAACCGCGCGTTATTGTGCGCTTCTGGATTATTTCGCTGATGCTGGTGCTGATTGGCCTAGCGACGCTGAAGGTACGGTAATTATGGCTGACTATCAGGGTAAAAAAGTGGTCATCATCGGGCTGGGTCTTACCGGCCTGTCTTGTGTTGATTTCTTTGTTGCACGTGGCGTCACGCCGCGTGTCATTGATACCCGCGTCAGCCCGCCAGGACTCGATAAACTGGCGGATAACATTGAGTGTCATCTCGGTTCACTCAATGAAGACTGGCTGCTGGACGCTGATTTGATCATTTCAAGTCCGGGTGTTGCGCTGGCAACGCCAGCACTGAGTGCAGCTGCAGAGGCTGGCGTGGAAATCATTGGCGATATCGAATTGTTCTGCCGCGAAACGCAAACCCCAATTGTGGCTATCACCGGTTCGAACGGTAAAAGCACCGTCACCACGCTGGTCGGCGAGATGGCGAAAGCGGCCGGATGGCGCGTGGGCGTGGGCGGCAATATCGGTTTGCCTGTGCTGACCATGCTGGATCACGAATACGATCTGTTTGTGCTTGAGCTTTCCAGCTTCCAGCTTGAAACCACACACAGTCTTCATGCGGCGGCGGCGACTATTCTCAACGTAACTGAAGACCACATGGACCGCTATCCGTTTGGTTTGCAGCAATACCGTGCAGCCAAACTGAAAGTTTATGAGAACGCAGCATTATGCGTCGTCAATGCCGACGATGCGCTGACCATGCCGGTACGTGGCGCGGATAAACGCTGCGTGAGTTTTGGTGTTGATGTGGGTGATTACCATCTGACCCGTCAGCAGGATGATATCTGGTTACGTGTGCGTGGCGAGAAAGTCCTGAATACCCGTGAGATGCCACTGACAGGACGCCATAACTACACCAATGCCCTGGCGGCGCTGGCGCTGGCGGATGCAGTCGGTATTCCTCATGCGTCCAGCCTGAAAGCCCTGACGACCTTTACCGGTCTGGCTCATCGTTTTCAGGTGGCATGGCAACATAACGGCGTTCGCTGGATTAACGACTCTAAAGCGACCAATGTCGGCAGTACCGAAGCCGCATTGAACGGTCTGCACGTTGAAGGCACGCTGCATCTGTTATTAGGCGGGGACGGTAAATCTGCTGATTTCTCGCCACTGACGCGTTATTTGCAGGGCGACAATCTGCGTATTTACTGCTTTGGCCGTGATGGCGCAGAGCTGGCGGATTTGCGCCCTGACGTTTCTTCCTTGTTTGAAACGATGGAACAGGCGATGCGTGATATCAGCACGCGTGTGGTTTCCGGCGATATGGTTTTACTGTCGCCAGCCTGCGCCAGCCTGGATCAGTTCCGCAGTTTTGAACAACGCGGCGATGTCTTTACCGCGCTGGCGAAGGAGTTGGGTTGATGCGGATACCCGGGCTGAGCCTCGTCGGCAAATTTAATGATTGGGTGATGGGCGCCAAAGAAAGCGAGTCCGTCACCCTGGTGTTGTATGACCGGACTTTGCTGTGGCTGACCTTCGGGCTGGCTATCGTCGGCTTCGTGATGGTGACATCAGCGTCGATGCCGATTGGTCAGCGTCTGGCAGACGATCCGTTTTTGTTTGCTAAACGTGATGCTATTTATCTCGGTCTGGCCTTTGGTTTATCGCTGGTGACATTGCGTGTGCCGATGGCGGTCTGGCAGAAGTACAGCAATGTCCTGCTGCTGCTGTCGGTCATCATGTTGCTGGTGGTGCTGGTGGTGGGCAGCTCGGTTAACGGGGCATCTCGCTGGATTTCTCTCGGGCCGCTGCGTATTCAGCCGGCAGAGTTCTCCAAGTTGTCACTGTTCTGCTACCTCGCCAGCTATCTGGTGCGAAAAGTGGATGAAGTGCGCAGTAACTTTTGGGGCTTCTGCAAACCGATGGGTGTGATGGTCGTGCTGGCAGTATTGCTGTTGGCTCAGCCGGACCTTGGTACGGTGGTTGTACTGTTCATCACCACGCTGGCGATGTTATTCCTGGCAGGGGCAAAAATGTGGCAGTTCCTGGCCATTATCGGTTCGGGCGTATTCGCAGTGGTACTGCTGGTTCTTGCCGAGCCATACCGTATGCGCCGTGTGACATCGTTCTGGAATCCGTGGGCGGATCCGTTTGGTAGTGGCTACCAGTTAACTCAGTCACTGATGGCATTTGGTCGTGGCGAATTCTGGGGACAAGGTTTAGGTAATTCAGTCCAGAAACTGGAGTATTTACCTGAAGCACACACCGACTTTATCTTCTCCATTTTAGGCGAGGAATTGGGGTATTTCGGTGTGGTTCTCGCCCTGTTAATGGTATTCTTCGTCGCTTTTCGCGCCATGTCCATCGGGCGTCGCGCGTTAGAGACCGACCAGCGTTTTTCTGGGTTTTTAGCCTGTTCAATTGGCGTGTGGTTTAGCTTCCAGGCGTTGGTTAACGTCGGGGCTGCGGCGGGCATGTTGCCAACTAAAGGCCTGACATTGCCGCTCATCAGTTACGGTGGGTCGAGCCTGTTAATTATGTCGACGGCAATCGTGTTATTGCTGCGAGTGGATTTTGAAACGCGGCTGGCAAAAGCCCAGGCGTTTGTAAGGAGTGCCCGATGAGTGGCAATACCCGGCGTTTAATGGTGATGGCAGGTGGTACCGGGGGACATGTTTTCCCGGGACTGGCAGTAGCCCATCATCTTATCGCGCAAGGTTGGGAAGTTCGCTGGCTGGGTACAGCAGACCGAATGGAAGCGGATTTGGTTCCAAAACATGGTATCGAGATTGATTTCATTAAAATTGCCGGATTGCGTGGGAAAGGTCTTAAAGCGCAACTAACGGCACCGGTTCGCATATATCATGCGTGGCGTCAGGCGAAGGCCATCATGAAGCGCTTCCAGCCTGATGTGGTATTGGGCATGGGCGGATATGTGTCCGGTCCCGGAGGCCTGGCTGCCTGGTCACTGGGTATTCCGGTGGTGTTACACGAACAAAATGGCATTGCCGGCATGACCAATAAAGGGTTGTCGCACATTGCCAAAAAAGTATTGCAGGCGTTTCCGGGGGCATTTCCAAATGCTGACGTTGTTGGCAATCCGGTGCGTACTGACGTGCTGGCGCTGGAATTACCGGCAACCCGACTGGCCGGCCGCGAAGGTCCAATCCGCGTATTAGTGATTGGTGGCAGTCAGGGCGCGCGAGTCCTTAATCAGAGCATGCCGGAAGTGGCAGCGCTGATGGGCGATAAGATTACGTTGTGGCACCAGGTCGGTAAAGGTGCTCTGGCGTCAGTGAATCAGGCTTATGAAAAAGCCGGTCAGACGCAGCATAAAGTGACCGAATTCATTGATGACATGGCAGAGGCTTATGCCTGGGCCGATGTGGTGGTTTGCCGCTCCGGTGCGTTAACGGTCAGTGAAATTGCCGCCGCAGGTTTACCCGCGATTTTTGTGCCTTTCCAGCATAAAGACCGTCAACAGTACTGGAATGCGCTGCCGCTGGAAAAAGCCGGTGCCGCGAAGATTATCGAACAGAAAGATTTTAGTGCCGCCGCCGTCGCTGATCTGATGGCCGGATGGGACAGAACCCATCTGATGGAAATGGCGATGGCAGCACGTGCCGCCGCCATCCCCGATGCGACAGCGCGTGTAGCCGCTGAAGTGGTTGCCGCAAGCAAAAAATGAAAATGAACGGGCCACGCAGTGTGGGGTCCCAGCCGTAAGAAACGGATTAATCAGTAACCTGAAATAGTGAATAAAAACGTGAATACACAACAATTGGCGAAACTGCGTACCTTCGTGCCCGAGATGCATCGTGTCCGGCACATTCACTTTGTTGGCATCGGTGGTGCCGGCATGGGTGGTATCGCCGAAGTGTTGGCCAATGAAGGCTATCAGATCAGCGGTTCTGATTTAGCACCTAACGCGGTGACTCAGCAACTGACCGCGCTGGGCGCGACGATTTATTTCAATCACCGCCCGGAGAACGTGCTGGATGCCAGTGTGGTGGTAGTTTCCACCGCTATTTCATCCGATAACCCGGAAATTGTTGCGGCGCGTGAAGCCCGTATTCCGGTGATCCGCCGTGCAGAAATGCTCGCTGAACTGATGCGTTTTCGCCACGGTATTGCCGTGGCAGGTACGCACGGTAAAACAACGACCACGGCGATGGTGACCAGTATTTATGCCGAGGCCGGACTAGACCCGACCTTTGTAAACGGTGGACTGGTGAAAGCGGCAGGTACGCATGCGCGTCTGGGGTCAAGCCGCTTTCTGATCGCTGAAGCAGACGAAAGCGACGCGTCTTTCCTGCATCTGCAACCGATGGTGGCCATCGTGACCAACATTGAAGCGGATCACATGGACACGTATCAGGGTGACTTTGAAATCCTGAAGCAGACGTTCATCAATTTCCTGCACAACCTGCCGTTCTACGGGCGCGCAGTGATGTGTATTGATGATCCGGTTATCCGTGAGCTGATCCCACGCGTAGGACGTCATATGACGACGTACGGTTTCAGCGAAGACGCCGATGTGATTATCGAAAATTACCGTCAGGTGGGCGCGCAAGGTCACTTTACGCTGCGCCGTCAGGACTTGCCGCTGATAAGCGTTACGCTCAATGCGCCGGGTCGTCACAATGCGCTGAACGCCGCGGCCGCAGTTGCCGTCGCGACGGACGAAAATATCAGCGACGATGCTATTTTGCGCGCGCTGGCAGGTTTTCAGGGTACCGGCCGTCGTTTCGATTTTCTGGGCGAATACGCGCTGGAAAATGTGAACGGTAAAACAGGTAGCGCGATGCTGGTCGATGACTACGGCCACCATCCGACAGAAGTGGATGCGACGATCAAAGCCGCGCGTGCGGGCTGGGCAAACAAGCGCCTGGTGATGATCTTCCAGCCGCACCGTTATACCCGTACTCGCGATCTGTACGACGATTTCGCAAATGTGCTTTCGCAGGTTGATGTGCTGATCATGCTGGATGTGTATCCGGCCGGTGAAGCGCCGATCCCTGGCGCAGACAGCCGCTCGTTGTGCCGCACTATTCGCGCACGCGGCAAGCTTGATCCGATTTTGGTTTCTGATATTGAGGCGGTGCCGGAAAGTCTGGCGCAAATCCTCGAAGGCGACGATTTAGTTCTGGTTCAGGGCGCCGGTAATGTCGGCAGAGTGGCCCGTAAATTGGCAGATCAAAAGCTGCAACCAGTAAAGAAAGGTGAAGAACATCATGTCTGAGAAAGTAGCGGTATTGTTGGGTGGTACTTCCGCAGAACGCGATGTGTCATTACAGTCAGGCGCCGCAGTGCTGGCTGGTTTACGCGAATCCGGTGTTGATGCCCACGGCATCGATACCAAAACGTTTAATGTGGCGCTTCTCAAAGAAGAAGGGTACAGCAAAGTCTTTATCGCACTTCACGGTCGCGGTGGCGAAGATGGAACGTTGCAGGGGTTGCTGGAGCAAATCGGTTTGCCTTATACCGGCAGCGGCGTGATGGCGTCGGCGCTCACTATGGACAAGTTCCGCACCAAACTGGTGTGGCAGGCTTTAGGGTTACCGGTCACGCCGTTTGTCGCACTGCATCGTTCACAAATTGAGGAAGCAGGGCAGGGCGCTCTGGCGGCAAAAATCGCTGAATTAGGCCTGCCGGTGATCGTCAAACCAAGCCGTGAAGGTTCCAGCGTCGGGATGAGCAAAGTGACAACGGAAAAAGAGTTGTTACCCGCCCTGCAGGAAGGCTTCAGGCATGACGATAACGTACTGATCGAAAAATGGCTGAGTGGCCCGGAATATACCGTGGCTATCGTGGGCAACCAGGTGATGCCCTCGATTCGCATCCAGCCAGCCGGTACGTTTTATGACTATCAGGCAAAATATCTGTCTGATGAAACACAATATTTTTGCCCGAGCGGTTTAAGCGAAGCGCAGGAGCAGCAGTTGACTTCACTGGCTTTGCAGGCTTATCAGGCGCTCGATTGCAGTGGCTGGGGACGTGTCGACGTCATGCAGGGCGGTGACGGCAACTTCAACTTACTGGAAGTGAATACGTCGCCGGGAATGACCAGCCACAGTCTGGTGCCGATGGCGGCTAAACACGCCGGGTTGAGTTTCCCGCAACTCGTTTTCCGTATTCTGGAACTGGCAGACTGATATGTCTCAAGCCGCCCTGAATACCCGAGAGCGTGAGACGGCCGAGAGCAACGGCCGTCGCAGTAACGGTGGCCAGCTGGCAGGGATCGTGTTTCTGCTGTTGGTGGTAGGAACGATTTTATGGAGTGCGTGGGCCGTTGTCGGCTGGATGCAGGATGCAAACCGATTGCCGTTGTCCCAGTTAGTTGTCACCGGGGAGCGGCATTACACGACCAACGATGATATTCGTCAGGCGATTCTGTCCTTAGGGGCACCGGGAACGTTCATGACGCAGGATGTGAACGTCATTCAGCAGCAGATTGAGCGTTTACCCTGGATAAAACAGGTCAGCGTACGTAAGCAATGGCCGAATGAACTGAAGATACATCTCGTGGAGTATGTGCCGGTCGCACACTGGAATGATCTGCATATGGTTGATGCCGATGGCAAATCTTTCAGCATACCCGCCGAGCGTGTGGTCAAACAAAAAATGCCGTTGCTTTACGGTCCGGAAGGCAGCGAACAGGATGTTTTGCAGGGCTTTCAAACGATGAGTCAGGCGCTGGCCGCCGGCAAGTTCACGTTGAAAGCAGTGGCAATGAGTGCACGTCACTCGTGGCAGTTAACTCTGGATAATGACGTCCGGCTGGAATTGGGGAGAGATGACCGGATGGGGCGTTTACAACGTTTTATCGAGCTTTACCCGCGATTCCAGCAACAGGCTGAAGCCGATAAAAAACGCATCACTTATGTCGATTTACGTTATGACAGCGGTGCGTCAGCAGGTTGGGCACCAGAGTTTATTGACCAGCAAAACAGTAATCAGCAACAGAATCAGGCACAGGCTAAACAACAATGATCAAGTCGACGGACAGAAAACTGGTAGTTGGGCTGGAGATCGGTACGGCAAAGGTCGCCGCATTGGTGGGGGAAGTTCTGCCCGATGGCATGGTCAATATTATTGGCGTGGGCAGTTGCCCATCCCGTGGCATGGACAAGGGTGGCGTGAATGACCTGGAATCGGTGGTGAAATGCGTACAGCGCGCCATCGATCAGGCTGAATTGATGGCGGATTGCCAAATTTCCTCTGTTTACCTTGCTTTGTCTGGTAAACATATCAGTTGTCAGAATGAAATAGGGATGGTTCCTATTTCAGAAGAGGAAGTCACGCAGGAAGATGTAGAGAACGTGGTGCATACCGCTAAGTCGGTACGCGTACGTGATGAGCATCGGGTTCTGCATGTGATCCCTCAGGAATATGCCATTGATTATCAGGAAGGGATTAAAAACCCGGTCGGACTTTCCGGCGTGCGTATGCAGGCTAAAGTTCACCTGATTACCTGCCATAACGATATGGCGAAGAACATTGTGAAAGCGGTAGAACGCTGTGGCTTAAAAGTCGACCAGCTTATTTTTGCCGGTCTGGCAGCCAGTTATGCCGTTCTGACGGAAGATGAACGTGAATTAGGTGTTTGTGTCGTTGATATTGGTGGTGGAACCATGGATATCGCGGTTTATACCGGCGGCGCACTACGTCATACTAAGGTAATCCCTTATGCAGGGAATGTGGTCACCAGCGACATCGCTTATGCGTTTGGAACGCCACCGACCGATGCCGAAGCGATCAAGGTTCGCCACGGTTGTGCATTAGGTTCAATTGTCGGCAAAGACGAAAACGTCGAAGTGCCGAGCGTCGGTGGGCGTCCACCACGCAGTCTGCAGCGTCAGACACTGGCTGAAGTTATCGAGCCTCGTTACACAGAATTGCTGAATTTAGTGAACGATGAAATTTTGCAATTGCAGGAGCAGTTACGTCAGCAAGGCGTAAAACATCATCTGGCCGCCGGCATTGTTCTGACAGGCGGTGCAGCACAAATTGATGGTCTGGCAGCTTGTGCGCAGCGGGTATTCCATACCCAGGTGCGTATCGGGCAACCCCTGAACATCACCGGGCTGACGGATTATGCGCAGGAACCTTACTACTCAACGGCTGTAGGGCTGCTGCACTACGGGAAGGAGTCTCACCTGAGCGGTGAGGCCGAAGTAGAAAAACGTGCCTCAGTGGGCAACTGGTTCAAACGAATCAACAGCTGGCTGAGAAAAGAGTTCTAATGTTTTAACAACGGGATCATGCTGTTAAGGTTTTTGATCCCGACGCGACAGGCACAAAACGGAGAGAAACTATGTTTGAACCTATGGAACTGACCAATGACGCGGTGATTAAAGTCATCGGCGTCGGTGGTGGCGGCGGTAATGCTGTCGAACACATGGTGCGTGAGCGCATCGAAGGTGTTGAATTCTTTGCCGTTAACACAGACGCTCAGGCGTTACGTAAAACGGCAGTAGGCCAGACGATTCAGATCGGTAGCGGTATTACCAAAGGTCTGGGAGCTGGTGCGAACCCGGAAGTGGGTCGCAATTCTGCAGAAGAAGATCGTGAAGCCCTGCGCGCTGCGCTTGAAGGTGCTGACATGGTCTTTATCGCAGCGGGCATGGGTGGCGGTACCGGGACCGGTGCAGCGCCAGTGGTTGCTGAAGTAGCAAAAGATTTAGGTATTCTGACCGTTGCTGTTGTGACTAAGCCTTTCAACTTCGAAGGCAAAAAGCGCATGGCATTCGCGGAGCAGGGTATTGCTGAATTGTCCAAACATGTGGACTCCCTGATCACTATCCCGAACGACAAGCTTTTAAAAGTTCTGGGCCGTGGTATCTCTCTGCTGGACGCCTTCGGTGCGGCCAACGACGTGCTGAAAGGTGCGGTGCAGGGTATCGCTGAACTGATCACCCGTCCAGGTCTGATGAACGTCGACTTCGCTGACGTGCGCACAGTTATGTCCGAAATGGGTTATGCCATGATGGGCTCCGGTGTGGCATGTGGCGAAGACCGTGCTGAAGAAGCCGCTGAAATGGCGATTTCCAGCCCGCTGCTGGAAGACATCGATTTGTCCGGCGCGCGCGGCGTTCTGGTCAACATTACTGCGGGCTTCGACCTGCGTCTGGATGAGTTCGAAACCGTGGGTAACACCATTCGTGCTTTCGCATCAGACAACGCAACCGTCGTTATCGGTACGTCTCTTGATCCGGAAATGAACGACGAATTGCGTGTGACCGTTGTTGCAACGGGTATCGGCATGGACAAACGTCCTGAGATCACTCTGGTGACCAACAAACCGGCCAGCCAGCCAGTCATGGATCATCGTTACCAGCAGCACGGGATGTCTCCGTTGCCGCAGGAAACGAAACCCGCGGCGAAAGTGGTCAATGATCAAAGCGCGCAATCTAATAAAGAGCCCGACTATCTGGACATCCCGGCCTTCCTGCGTAAGCAGGCAGACTAGTCCGAATTGTAGGATCTCCGCTCTTTGTGCTAAACTGTCCCGCCGACCTTAAGGTATGCTTAGGTCGGTTGGATGGATAAACATTGCGAGATAAAAACGATGATCAAACAACGTACATTAAAACGTATCGTTCAGGCGACGGGCGTCGGTTTGCATACCGGCAAGAAAGTCACCCTGACTCTGCGTCCTGCACCGGCAAATACCGGGGTCATCTATCGTCGCACTGACTTGAATCCACCGGTTGATTTCCCGGCAGATGCAAAATCCGTGCGTGATACCATGCTCTGTACTTGCCTGGTTAATGAGCATGACGTACGTATTTCTACGGTAGAGCACCTTAATGCGGCATTAGCTGGCCTGGGCATCGATAATATTGTTATCGAAGTCGATGCGCCTGAAGTGCCGATTATGGACGGCAGTGCTGCACCTTTCGTCTATCTGTTGATGGATGCAGGGATTGAAGAGCTGAACAGCGCGAAGAAATTCTTGCGCATCAAAGATACCGTGCGTGTTGAAGACGGTGATAAGTGGGCCGAGTTCAAACCATTTAATGGTTTCTCTCTGGACTTCACTATCGACTTCAATCACCCGGCGATTGATTCCAGCTCACAGCGCTACAAAATGAACTTCTCCGCAGAAGCATTTGTTCGCCAAATCAGCCGCGCACGTACTTTTGGTTTCATGCGTGATATCGAGTACCTGCAGTCACGCGGTTTGTGCCTGGGTGGCAGCTTTGATTGCGCAATTGTTGTGGATGATTACCGCGTGCTTAACGAAGATGGCCTGCGTTTTGAAGATGAATTCGTTCGTCACAAAATGCTGGATGCTATCGGTGACTTGTTCATGTGTGGCCATAACATCATTGGTGCGTTTACCGCATACAAATCGGGTCACGCGTTGAACAACAAGTTATTGCAAGCGGTATTGGCTAAGCAGGAAGCCTGGGAATTAGTCACATTCCAGGATGAAGCTGAAATGCCACTGGCTTTTAAAGCACCGTCTACAGTATTGGCGTAATCGGTACTTTTGGTATTACTTATTACGACTGGTTGGTTTGACACTCTCTCCGGCCAGGCCAGCCAGTCGTTCTAAAGCCTTTCTGAGTTTCTCCGGGCTACGGCTCGCAAGTCCCCTTAATTCTTCTGCACTCTGCGCGCTTAAATGCCTGACGGGCATAGATTCTGCAGCGATCGCTTTATTTTTAATCGCGATCTGCGAAGCATTTTCCATTTTCGCCATGAGCGAAGGATTAATCCTGATGTCGATTGATGACAATGATGGTAGAATTTGCGCTCGAAGTGCAGAGAGTAATGCGGGTTGTTCATAGCGTAATCGCATCATCCAGCTGGCATTAGCTATTTCAAGTACTAAAACTCCCTGTCGATAATTACCGACACGACACCATGGTTGCATGGGCGTCGGTAACAGACCTTTCACTGCGCGGTTGAGTTTCAATAACGCCGCAGCACGCTGTTGAACAATACGCAGCGGGCTTTGTTCAGTCGAAGAGGCATCATCGAACAGGATATCTAATAATTGTGGGCGACTATCGCGCATGATGGGCTCCGGCGGATTGTAAACTTGTGATTGGCATTCTAAATCGTTGGCGACAATTTGGCAGAAGGTATTTTTGGCCGCATCTCCTGTTGGGGATGGTCGCGGCAAGCCTTGGCGTGTCCACGAGCCTGTCGCAAACGGAACTGCCAGCGGTTCCTAATACTTCCTCAAGTCTAAATCGTCTTAACATCGCCAGTACAGGGCTGAGTAATCTTGCGTTACTCCAGGCGAATCGCCGCCCGGCTTTTGGTGTTGATTACTGGCAACAGCATGCATTACGCACGGTCATCCGTCATCTTTCTTTTGCTTTGGCCCCGCAGGTGGTTTACACCGTAGCGCAGCCGGAAGCAGAAATGCAGGCCGCTGAGCCGTTGCATGTTCAGCAACTCGCGTTGCTGGTTACCCTTAATGCTTTACTGACCCATGAGCCAAAACCTCCGGTTATCATCCGTCAGACGCAACAGCCATTCCTCCCTCTTGCTTCATCGCATCAAACCGGCCTGTGGTTAGCACAGGTGCAAGGCATTCGTGCCGGCCCGTTCTCTCTGATTTAACAGACTGTAATTCTAAACTCTATTTATAAATCAACAAATTATTGGCTGCATTTGGTGGCCTCCAAGAGATATTAAGCACTATGTTAATCAAATTATTGACCAAAGTTTTTGGTAGCCGTAACGACCGCACATTGCGCCGCATGCGTAAAGTGGTTGACCTGATCAACCGCATGGAACCTGAAATCCAAAAACTGACTGATGAGCAACTGCAGGCGAAAACCAATGAGTTCCGTGAGCGTCTGGCGAAAGGTGAAGTGCTGGAAAACCTGATCCCGGAAGCTTTTGCTGTGGTGCGTGAATCCAGTAAACGTGTCTTCGGGATGCGTCACTTTGACGTGCAGTTACTCGGCGGTATGGTACTGAACGAGCGCTGCATCGCGGAAATGCGTACCGGTGAAGGTAAAACGTTAACCGCAACCCTGCCCGCTTACCTGAACGCATTGAGCGGAAAGGGCGTTCACGTCGTCACTGTCAACGATTACCTGGCACAGCGTGACGCCGAAAATAACCGTCCGCTGTTTGAATTCCTTGGCTTGAGCATCGGAATCAACTTGCCAGGCATGCCTTCTCCGGCTAAGCGTGCTGCTTACGCTGCTGATATCACTTACGGCACAAACAACGAATACGGTTTTGACTATCTGCGTGACAACATGGCATTCAGCCCTGAAGAACGCGTGCAACGTAAACTTCACTACGCGCTGGTGGATGAGGTTGACTCCATCCTGATCGATGAAGCACGTACACCGCTGATTATCTCCGGTCCGGCCGAAGACAGCTCAGAAATGTATACGCGTGTGGATAAACTGATCCCTAAACTGATCCGCCAGGAAAAAGAAGATTCCGATTCCTTCCAGGGGGAAGGCCACTTCTCTGTTGATGAGAAATCACGTCAGGTTCACCTGACTGAACGTGGTCTGGTCCTGATCGAGGAATTGTTGGTTGAAGCCGGTATTATGGAAGAAGGTGAATCTCTGTATTCCCCGACTAACATCATGCTGATGCATCACGTGACCGCAGCACTGCGCGCGCACGTCCTGTTCACCCGCGATGTCGATTACATCGTCAAAGACGGCGAAGTTATCATCGTTGACGAACACACCGGTCGTACCATGCAAGGTCGTCGCTGGTCAGACGGTCTGCATCAGGCGGTTGAAGCCAAAGAAGGCGTGGATATTCAGAACGAAAACCAGACACTGGCTTCCATTACTTTCCAGAACTACTTCCGTTTGTACGAAAAACTGGCTGGCATGACCGGTACTGCGGACACCGAAGCGTTCGAATTCAGCTCTATCTACAAGCTGGATACCATTGTTGTGCCAACTAACCGCCCTATGGTGCGTAAAGATATGGCCGACCTGGTGTACATGACTGAAATGGAAAAGATTGGCGCGATTATCGAAGATATCCGTCAGTGTACTGCCAAAGGCCAGCCGGTTCTGGTCGGTACTATTTCCATCGAAAAATCAGAAGTTGTTTCTAACGAACTGACCAAAGCAGGCATTGCGCACAGCGTTCTGAACGCCAAATTCCACGCTAAAGAAGCGGATATCGTCGCGCAGGCAGGCCAGCCAAGCGCAGTGACCATCGCTACTAACATGGCGGGTCGTGGTACCGATATCGTGCTGGGCGGCAGCTGGCAGGTTGAAGTTGAAAACCTGGGTGAAGAAGCCACCGATGAGAAAATTGCAGAAATCAAAGCTGCCTGGCAGATTCGCCACGACGCGGTTCTGGCTTCCGGCGGTTTGCATATTATTGGTACCGAGCGTCATGAATCCCGTCGTATTGATAACCAGCTGCGCGGCCGTGCGGGTCGTCAGGGTGATGCCGGTTCATCCCGCTTCTACCTGTCTATGGAAGATGCACTGATGCGTATTTTCGCCTCTGACCGTGTATCAAGCATGATGCGTAAACTGGGTATGAAACCGGGCGAAGCGATTGAGCATCCATGGGTGACCAAAGCGATTGCCAATGCGCAGCGTAAAGTCGAAAGCCGTAACTTCGATATCCGTAAGCAACTGCTGGAATACGATGATGTGGCAAGCGATCAGCGTCGTGCGATCTACAGCCAGCGTAACGAATTGCTGGACGTGTCTGATGTGAGCGAAACCATCGCCAGCATCCGTGAAGACGTGTTCAAGGCGACCATCGACAGCTACATTCCGCCACAGTCTCTGGAAGAAATGTGGGATGTACAGGGTTTGGAAGAACGTCTGAAAAAAGACTTCGAGCTGGAAATGCCGATTGCAGAATGGCTGGACAAAGAGCCGGAATTGCATGAAGAAACCCTGCGCGAACGTATCATGGAAATCGCGAAAGAATCTTATGCCCGTAAAGAAGAAGTGGTTGGCGCTGAAATGATGCGCAATTTTGAGAAAGGCGTGATGTTACAAACGCTGGATTCTCTGTGGAAAGAACATCTGGCGGCAATGGATTACCTGCGTCAGGGCATCCATTTACGTGGTTACGCTCAAAAGGATCCTAAGCAGGAATACAAACGCGAATCCTTCGCGATGTTTGCTGCCATGCTGGAATCTCTGAAATATGAAGTGGTCAGCGTACTAAGCAAAGTTCAGGTTCGTATGCCTGAAGAAGTTGAAGCGATGGAAATTCAGCGTCGTGAAGAAGCTGAACGTCTGGCTCGTCAGCAGCAGCTTAGCCATCAGGATCAGCAAGAAATCGAAGTAGCCGAAGCTGCACGTCTTGCTTCTTCTGGTGATCGCAAAGTGGGTCGTAATGATCTCTGCCCGTGCGGTTCTGGTAAAAAATACAAACAATGCCATGGCCGCCTGCAAAAGTAAGATCTCCGGCTAAGTCATCGTGTTAATCTTGAAGGCGGCGTAATTGCCGCCTTTATTTTTGTCTAAAAAGTCCCCATAAAGACAGTCATTGCAGTCAGCGGATAGGTGGAAACTGTGGCGCTTAAACAACTTAATATCGCAGCGGGCATTATCCGGAATGCCAGCAAAGAAATCTTTATCACTCAACGCGATGCATCGTCACATATGGCGGGGTTCTGGGAGTTTCCGGGCGGTAAGATTGAAGCGGGTGAAACACCTGAACAGGCTGTTATTCGCGAATTACAGGAAGAGGTCGGCATTGATGCTAAATCTCCTGTGCTGCTGAAAACATTGGAGCACCGATTCCCGGATCGCATCATTACACTCTATTTTTTCCTGGTGGAAGACTGGCAGGGCGAGCCGTATGGCAAAGAAGGGCAGCCGAAGCGCTGGGTTGCGCAGGCCGATTTGAAAGAGGAGGAATTCCCTCCCGCCAACGAAGTGGTTGTTACAGCCCTCAAAAACAATCAGTACTGATTACGTGTAGAATTTGGTGGCATATAGAAAAAGGGACCGAAGCCCCTTTTTCTATACCCGTTGTCTGGATTAAATCTCTTCTTCACTCCAGTCGTCCAGATCATTCACGTCACCCTTACTTGGGATGCGTTTCTCTTCATCGGCCCATTCGCCGAGATCAATAAGCTGGCAACGCTTGGAACAAAAAGGGCGGTAAGGGCTTTGCTCACCCCAAACCACGATTTTCTGACAGGTCGGGCAATTTACTTCAATGATTTCAGGGTCCATTTGCAACTCCTAGCAGCAGGCAAGTTCAAAATTCAGTCGCGCGGGAACCACGCCATGTTCGCTGTTGAGGGGTAAAAAGCGAATGGCATAACGGGTTTTATGCCCGGATACTTGCGGGTAAAGCTGATTTTCCATCGAGAGCCGCAATCGTAACAGATCTGCGCCTTCAGCGTTGTCCTGGAAAAAACCATTCAAACTGATTTGACTGCGAAACGCGCCTGACTGGCGGATCAGATCCAGTACCATCATGAGCGAATTATTCAGCGGAGCCAGTGTTTCGAGCCAGTTTTGCACTTCACGATCACGTTGTGATTGTGCCAGATGCAGCCAGATATGCAGTGTCGGCAAATCAAAGCTGCAACACCCGCCGGGGATACTCAGACGCTGGCGAACCAGGGCCATCAGGCGATCTTCCTTCAGCGCTTGCCCTATGCGTGGTGCTTTCATTAACACAGATGCACATTGCTTAAGCTCAGCGCGCAGCCCCTCGATCCTTGCTAAATCAACGCCCGGAACATCTTTCCATTGAGACAATTTTTGCTGCTGGCGTTCAAGCTCTTTCAGTAAATCGGTACGGACTTCACCACGTTCCAGTACATCCAGTAAATCTGAAGCGGTGCGAAAAAATAGCAGAGCAGAAGCAATATCAGTGAGTTGTGCGTTGGAATGCATCTGTTGCAACAAAAATTCGATGCGAAGCCAGGTGCGCATTTTCTCATTCAGTGGATGTTCAAAGAGAACGGTTGCAGCTACATCAGTCATGCTTGGCAATATCCTGTCTGTTTACTCACACCGCAAGTTGCAAATAGCGGTGATGTAGTTGGGCAACACGCGGTTCAATTAATTTCGGATCACCGCTGTTATCAATAATGTCATCCGCACAGGCCAGACGTTTTTCACGACTGACCTGTGCAGCAATAATACTTTCAGCCTGCTGGCGGCTGATGCCATCGCGCGACATCGTCCGGGAAAGTTGAATATGTGGCTCAACATCCACCACCAGAACGCGATTTGCTTGCGTCTGTAATCCATTTTCAATCAGCAGCGGTACGACCCAGAGCACGTACGGCGTCTGCGCCTCAGCAATCAAACATTGTGTTCTGGCATGAATAATGGGGTGTAATAATTTATTAACCCATTCTTTTTCATCAGGATTGCTAAAAATCCGCGCCCGAAGGGCCGGGCGGTTCAGTGAGCCATCAGCGGAAATAATGCTTTCACCAAATCGCTGTCTTAATTCTTCCAGCGCTGGCTCACCTGGAGCAACGACCTGGCGGGCAATCACATCTGCATCGACAATGCTTACGCCATGACGGGCGAAGCTTTCGGAAACGGTACTTTTGCCACTACCGATACCCCCGGTCAATGCAACGATATAGCTCATGCTGGTGCTCTGATAAAATTAGTTAGGTAAATGATAAAGAGATTATGAGTAAGTGCAAGCCGTGGTGTTCTCGGTTTTGATGCGAAAAATTATTAATCTGCACAATCAAAAGTCTGTGATGAAGGTTGTAAAAGCCATCTTGCCGTTGTCATTTTCCTGTGTATGATAAAACCACTGGAAAGGGTGTGTAAAAATTTTTCGTGCACCCTAGCGACCCGTCGCCAAACCAGGACTAACCCGCCATGCGCATTGAAGAAGATTTAAAGTTAGGTTTTAAAGACGTACTCATCCGCCCTAAGCGTTCCACTCTCAAAAGTCGTTCCGAAGTTGAACTGGAGCGCACATTCACATTCAAACACTCAGGTTTTAACTGGTCCGGCACCCCGATTATTGCTGCGAACATGGATACCGTCGGCACATTCCGTATGGCGACCGTACTGGCGTCTTTTGGTTTGCTTACGGCCGTGCACAAACATTACACCGTAGAACAGTGGCAGGCATTCGTGACTTCCTCCGATGAATCCGTGCTGCGTAATATCATGGTATCGACCGGGACGTCAGAAGCTGATTTCGTTAAAACCCTGCAAATTCTTGCTTTGTCGCCTCTGCTGAAGTTTGTTTGCCTGGATGTCGCTAATGGTTATTCCGAGCACTTTGTGGGTTTCCTGCAACGTGTACGCGAAGCTTGCCCCGATAAAGTCATTTGTGCAGGCAACGTGGTGACCGGTGAAATGGTGGAAGAACTTATTCTTTCTGGCGCGGATATTGTAAAAGTCGGCATCGGCCCGGGATCGGTATGTACGACTCGCGTAAAAACCGGCGTGGGATATCCGCAGCTTTCTGCTGTTATCGAATGTGCTGATGCTGCTCACGGTCTGGGCGGACAGATTGTCAGCGATGGCGGCTGTGCTGTTCCGGGTGACGTGGCAAAAGCGTTCGGCGGCGGTGCTGATTTCGTTATGCTTGGCGGGATGCTGGCTGCGCATGACGAGTGTGAAGGCACGGTCGTTGAAGAGAATGGCGAAAAATTCATGCTTTTCTACGGTATGAGTTCAGAATCTGCGATGAAACGCCACGTCGGCGGTGTTGCTGAATACCGCGCAGCGGAAGGTAAAACAGTCAAATTGCCTCTGCGCGGTCCGGTTGAAAACACCGTGCGTGACATTCTCGGTGGGCTGCGTTCTGCCTGTACTTACGTCGGTGCAGAGCGCCTGAAAGAACTGACCAAACGTACAACCTTCATCCGCGTTGCGGAACAGGAAAACCGTCTGTTCGGCAGTAAGTAAGGATATGACCATAATGGCGGCGAAACATTTTTCGCCGCTTTTTCCTCTTTGATTTATCCCATAACCGAACCTAGCTGGAAAATTGGCAGATACATCACAATCACCAGCCCACCGACAATCACCCCCATTACGGCCATGAGTACCGGCTCAATCGTTTGTGACAACGTTTCTGCCAGCGAGTTAGCTTTGTCATGATGCAGATATGCGAGTTTCAGCAGTAACTCGTCCAGAGACCCTGATTCTTCACCGATTTTTATCAGCTGATGACATAAGGTCGGGAACAGTGGCGACTGTACAAAAGCTTTGTGTAACGGTGTTCCTTGCATGATTTGCTCACGTATCTGGTTCAGTGCGGCCTGAAAATGCAGATTGGACATTGATGCAGACGCTGCTGCCAGCCCGGCAATTAACGTCATGCCCGCCTGTTGTGTCATTGCCAGCGTTTGAAATATCTGGCTGAGGCAACTGTCTGTCACCAGTCGTGACGTCAGAGGTAACCTGAGCAGTAACATCTGCTCACGCAGTTGCCAGTGCTTAAGCGGGTGCAACTTCTGCAGATAGCCGAAACAACAAAACGAAAAAGTACCCACCAGCCAGGGGCCGATGCTGATGAGGGCATCAGAAGCAATGACCAGCATGCGTGTAAACCAGGGGAGTTCGGCATCAAAGGAAGCATAGATTTTGGCAAACTCAGGCAATACTAAAGTCAGCATCAGCAGAGTGACCACGATAGCGATAACGCTAACAATCAGCGGATACCGCAACGCCTTTTTTACTTTGCTTCTTAATTCAGCCTGTTGTTCCTGCTGAGTCGCCAGTTGCAGGCAGCATTTGTCCAGTTGTCCCGTTAGCTCACCAATAGAAATTATCTGTCTGTAAATATCAGGAAATACATCGGGATAATGATTCAGTGTTACCGACAGCGGTTTTCCTTCGCGAACGCCTTTCGCAACATTTGACAGTACACAATGCCACGCGGGTTTCGGGTGCTCGTTGGCCAGCAACGTCAGGCTATTGACCAGCGGTAGCCCGGCTTGTAGCAGCGTTGCAAGTTGCCTGACGAATGCAACACGTTCCTGATTTTTCCAGAAACGTCGTCCCAATCGCTGCTTCATTCTGATTTTCAGCGGTTGCAATCCGGCAGCAAAAAGCTGCTGGTAAATGCCGTCCTTACCCACCTCAATGCAGTGATCTTGCTGAAGGCTTCCCAGAGTGTCGATAGCCTGCCAGTGATATAACCGCCAGGACTGAGGCGCGCCGCCGTCAGTTTTCATGTATCCGCGCCTTCACCGGTAACACGATAAAGTTCTTCAAGTGAGGTGATCCCTTGTTCGACCAGCGCCATACCGGCTTCCTGCAACGTTTTTTGCCCTTGTTCGCGGGCAATCTTACTCAACTCATTGACACTTGCCTCTGCCACCAGCGCCTGTTGTAAACCGGGTGTTATGTTCAGCATTTCATAAATACCGGTGCGTCCGTAATAGCCCGAAAAGCATTGATGGCATCCTGCAGGTAGCCACAACTGCATGTGCCCGCTGCTGCCATCAGCGCCTTTTTCGACCAGTGATACATGCGGTTTACGGCAATGCGGGCAGAGTTTTCGTACCAGCCGCTGGGCAATAACCAAACGTAAGCTGGCAGCAATATGAAAACCTTCAATCCCCATCTGTCGCAGGCGGGTCAGTGTTTCGCAAGTGGAATTGGTATGCAGTGTTGAGAGCACCAGATGTCCGGTCTGAGCGGCTTTTACCGCGATTTCGGCCGTTTCTTTATCGCGGATCTCTCCGACCATAATCACATCAGGATCCTGACGTAATAACGCACGCAGGACACTGGCAAAACTGAGGTCTGTTTTGCTGTTAATCTGGGTCTGATTGATGCCACTGACCGGGATCTCAATCGGGTCTTCCACGCTGCAAATATTGCGGGAGATGGCATTAAGATGACGAAGACCACTGTAAAGTGTGACCGTTTTTCCGCTGCCTGTCGGGCCGGTGACCAGAATTAGCCCTTGTGGATGTTTAAGCGCAGCTTTGAAATAGTCCAGATCCCGTGGTGTGAAGCCCAGTTGAGGCATAGAGAGATCTTGCTGAGTCATATGCAGAATGCGCAGCACGATCTTTTCGCCGTGTAAGGTCGGCAGAGAAGATACTCTCATGGAATATCTCTGATTTTGCAGCATGACTGAGAGCTGGCCATCTTGGGGTAACCGTCGCTCAGCGACATTCAACTGCCCCATAATCTTTAGTCGTGCGCACACGCCCGCTGCCATCGAAAATTCAGGTCCGGGGACTTCCTGCAATACTCCGTCAATTCGCATACGAACCCGGAAACTGTGCTCGTACGGCTCAAAGTGTATATCTGAAGCCCTGCGGGTGATGGCCTGCCTGAGTATCTGATTGAGAGAATTAATGACCGGCGCATCACTCTGATTATTCAGTTCATTGTTTTCATCGCTTTGCGCGGATGACCACGATTCGTCTGCGGCCGTTTTTTTCTTTATTTCTGAATTTCCTTGCTCCATGACTTGTTCAAGCCGCGTTTGTGGCCAGCGTTCAAGCTGCACTTTTAAGCCGGTGGTAAAGCGCAATACATTACTCAAGGCATCCGTGTCTGCTTCTGTTTCATGGCATGCAACATGAAGAGTCTGGTTGTCGCGATGCAATACAACGGCTTTGTAGCGCTGACACAGTGCTTCAAGTGACGCTTCGCTTTGCAGGCGATCATTATCGGGCGGAGACTCGGGGCGCCGTGGCATATCACTCATTATGGCGCTCCTGTGGTGTCAAACCGAAAAACGCTTTCGCAAGCTTCAACCATCGAAGTATTACTGGCATTGGTGCAGATTCTGCTCCATGTGATACCGCCCGCCTGATTATCCCGGACCGGTGTCATCACAACGCTGAGACCGTCCAGTGCCTGCTGACCTGTCAGTGAAATTACGCCCGCATTAACCTGAATCTGGCTGACATAACGACTGGTAGCTGCCGCCGGAATTCCCTGACTGCCGGCGCTGCAATTCGTCAGCGCCCCCGTATCGATGACGCACAGTTCGACGCCGGTTTTGTAGGGCACCATAGTTTGCAGCATGTCAGTCATGGCTGCTTTCTGGATATAACTCTGGTAAGCGGGTATGCCGATGGCACTCAGGATCGCAATAATCGCGATCACTACCATCAGTTCAATGAGGGTAAATCCTTGTTGCCGTTTCATGGCGTTCTCCGTTTCGTAAGACTGCGTGGTTGTTTCTCAGGCAGCAAACTAAACGGAGAAAAAGCTTGACTCCAGCGCTATTGCTGGCTTTTCCACGACATCTGCCAGGATAAATATGTATGCCAGCAAGGCAGGCAAAACATATGTGCGATGTCTCGCAACAATAAAGATGAAATGAAAAAGGGGGTGGTGTTCAGAAAGGGTGAATGCGAGGGTAGTGCGGCAAGATGAAATAGATCGCAAGAATTCGTGTTGCCCCTCGAAAGGAATTCAGGGGCAACAGCGCAGCGATTAGCTGAAGCGCATGGAAAGATCCATGGCCCTGACATGCTTGGTCAGCGCGCCGACAGAAATGTAATCCACGCCGGTTTCCGCGAATTCGCGTAGCGTTTTTTCCGTCACGTTACCGGAGATTTCAAGTAGCGCACGACCTGCGGTGAGGGCAACGCCTTCGCGCATCATCGGCACAGTGAAGTTATCCAGCATGATAATGTCAGCACCCGCATCCAGCGCCTGCTGAAGTTCATCCATGGATTCGACTTCTACCTCGACGGGCACGTCGGCGTGGATCCATAAGGCGCGTTCTACGGCGGCTTTTATCGAGCCACAGGCAATGATGTGGTTTTCTTTAATCAGAAATGCATCGGCAAGACCAAGGCGGTGATTGCTTCCGCCACCGCATAACACGGCATATTTCAGTGCCGTACGCAGGCCAGGCAAGGTTTTCCGGGTATCGAGCAACTGAGTTTTTGTGCCCTCAAGGATTTTCACATAGTGATTCACTTCGGTTGCCACGCCGGACAGGGTTTGCACGAAGTTAAGAGCAGTGCGCTCACCGGTCAGCAGCATGCGTGCGGAGCCTGAGAGTTCACATAAGGTCTGGTTTTCAGAAACGTGGTCGCCGTCTTTGACATGCCATTTGACGGTGATTTTATCGCCTGCCAGTTGGAGAAAGACTTCGTCCAGCCAGCGCTGTCCGCAGAAAATACCGGCTTCGCGGGTAATGATGGTGGCGTTAGCATTTTTGTCTTGCGGCAACAGTTGAGCAGTTAAGTCATTGTTGGCATTGGCTTCGCCCCCAAGATCCTCACCGAGAGCCTGAGTAACAAGAGAAGGAATATCATTCTGGATACGTTCGAGTAACTGTGCGCGGCGACTTTCACGGCTGTAGCTGCGGGTAGACATACAAATACTCCGAAATGGCGGATAAGAAGGACAAAAAAACATGCTACCCTGTTGCTGTGATAAGTACCACCTGAGCACATCATTGAGGTCTTTGATGCACTTAAAACAAGGCTGGATAACAGAAGCCCGGCAGGTCGTTTCCCCTCATTTTGATCTCCGTCCTGAAGATGAAATTCCCTCATTGCTGGTGATCCATAACATCAGTTTGCCGCCTGGAAAATTCGGCGGTCCTTATATTGATCAATTGTTTACCGGTACACTGAATCCGCAGGATGATCCTTATTTTGAAGGGATCAGTCACTTACGCGTTGCTGCGCATTGTTTAATTCGTCGTGATGGCGAGATTGTGCAATATGTGCCCTTTGATAAACGCGCCTGGCATGCGGGTGTATCCAGCTGGCGGGGGCGTGAGCGCTGTAATGATTTTTCGATTGGTATTGAGCTGGAAGGGACGGATTTTGAGCCTTTTACTGATGCGCAATATCGCAACCTGGTTGCCGTTACTGAGTTGTTAATGAAGCATTATCCCATTAGTCTTGAAGCGATTACCGGACACAGTGATATTGCTCCCGGGCGTAAGACCGATCCCGGCCCTGAATTCGACTGGGCATTTTATCGCAAGCTGTTAGCGCTGCCGGTAGGGCAGAATGACCTTTCTGACCTGTAATTAACCGGTTTTCGGTTTCGTTTTTACGGGTGTGATGTGTTTAGAGAGAGTGACAATCGATGACGTTATTTACTTTGCTCCTGGTGCTGGCTTGGGAACGCTTGTTCAAACTGGGTGAACACTGGCAGTTGGATCATCGGTTTGAGGTGATTTTCCGCCGTGGCCGGCAGGCTTCTCTGGCTAAAACGCTGGTCATTACGATTGTCTGGATGGTGATCATCTGGGCAGTATTGCGCGCAGTGCAGGGGATCTTCTTCGGGGTGCCAACCCTGATTTTCTGGGTGATTTTATGTCTGCTGTGTATTGGCGCTGGCATCAAACGCAAGCATTACCGTGCCTACCTTAAGTCCGCCCGTCAGGGCGATGCTGATGCCTGTAAGGAAATGGCAGAAGAGCTGGCCTTGATCCACGGGTTGCCGACAGATTGCAGCGAAGAAGCCCGGCTGAGAGAGCTGCAAAATGCGCTGCTTTGGATTAACTACCGTTACTATCTCGGGCCGTTGTTCTGGTTCGTGGTTTGTGGGCCTTACGGACCGATAGCGCTGGGCGGTTATGCCGTATTGCGCGGTTACCAGACCTGGCTGGCGCGCCATATGCCGCCATTGAAACGTTCGCAGTCCGGCGTGGATGCCCTGTTACATATTCTCGACTGGATCCCTGTTCGTCTGGCCGGCGTGGCTTATGCATTGCTTGGTCATGGCGAGAAAGCCTTACCGGCCTGGTTTGCTTCGCTGGGCGATATTCACTCTTCGCAATACCATGTATTAACGCGGCTGGCGCAGTTCTCTCTGGCGCGCGATCCGCATACCGATCCGGTACAGACACCTCGCGCTGCTGTGAGCCTCGCGCGTAAAGTGACGATGATAATCCTGGTGGTTGTAGCGCTGCTGACGATTTACGGCACCTTGATTTAATTCTCTTTTATCATCCGATATTGCATAAAAAAGCCCGGTACATTTTTAGTGTCCGGGCTTTTTGCTTTTTGTCAGTGCTGTTTTTGTAACGTCAGCGGACGGTTATCGGCGGCGGGTTCTCCGAAATCGGGCATGCCATTCTCGTCCCAGCGGAAGGTTTTAATGCGCGTATGCCGGTTCGGGTCGTACAGCGGATCACCCTCAATTTCAGTGTAGTTTCGGGCATGATATACCAGCACGTCTGCGCCCTGTTCGTTGCGAGTGAAGCTGTTATGTCCCGGCCCGAACTGCCGGTTCTGGGCCTGCGTGGTGAATACCGGACGCTGGGATTTATGCCAGCTCACCGGATCCATCAGATTGCTGTTGATGTCTGCAGTGAGGAGGCCGATACAGTAATTTTCGTCGGTGGCGCTGGCGGAATAGGTGATGAAAATTTTATCACCGTGTTTGATCACCGCCGGTCCCTCATTAACCCAAAAACCGATGATTTCCCAGTCCAGCTCCGGCTTGCTGAGCATGACGGGCGGTGATTTCAGCGTCCACGGGTTTTCCATTTCGGCCAGATACAAATTGGAGTTTCCGCGAATTTCCGGGTCTTTCTGCGCCCACAGATAATAGCTTTTGCCCTGATGCTCAAAGTGCGTGGCATCGAGCGAGAAGCTGTCGATCGGCGTCTGGATCCGGCCTTTCTCCTGCCATTTCCCTGTGAGCGGATCCGCCTCTTCACACACCAGCGCATACATTCTGTGCTGGAATAAGCCGTCAACAATCTCCTGTGAGGGGGCGGCCGCGTAATAGATCACCCATTGTCCGTCGATAAAATGCAACTCCGGTGCCCAGATAAGTGCGCTCATCGGGCCGGTATCAGGTTTATGCCAGACAATGGTGGCTGGCGCGTCGGCAAGCCCTGTCAGCGTTGGCGAGCGGCGGATCTCCAGCCGGTCATATTCAGGCACTGATGCGATAAAGTAATAGTTTCCGTCGCTGTGCAGCCAGATATGCGGATCTGCACGTTGCTCAATCAGCGGGTTGGGATAATTACTCATGTTTCAGCTCCTTGCTGGTCAGTGGGACGCTGAGTGCTTCTGCGTCCTGTGCATTTTTCTCGTCGTGATATTCATTCAGCTCGCGGTAATTACGGCGGCGAATCTCCAGATCTGCCTGAATGGTACGCATGGTTTCGCGATCAACTTTCAGTAAGCGTACAACACCGGCAGTGATGAGGTAGCCCACGCCAGGAATGACAGTGAACAACAACATGATGCCGTTGATGGCATGGTCGCTTTGCTGCGTTGCGCTGGCATTGTAGCCATACGCGGAGAGCAGGAAGCCGACCATCGCGCCCGCTACCGCCAGTCCGCATTTCAGGAAGAACAGGTTACCGGAGAAGCTGATGCCGGTAACACGTTTGCCGGTTTTCCATTCGCCGTAATCGTCAACGTCGGCCATCAGCGACCAGTGCAGCGGGGAAGGGAGCTGGTGCATGATGTTGAGGATGAAGTACGCTACCAGAATAAGCGTGGTGGCGTGCGGGTCGAGGAAATAGAATCCGCAGGAGAAAATGGTCAGGATGATATTGGCCCAGAAGAACACTTTCAGTTTGCAGTATTTATCGGTCAGCGGTTTTGCCAGTGCACTGCCGATCATCATGCCCACCACGCCGAGGCTGATAAACATGCTGGCAAAGGATGTGGATTTTTCCATTACCCAGGTGACGTAATACATAGTGGCTGCCATACGGATAAAGCCCGGGCACACGTTGCAGAACGTCAGCAGCAGGATGCGTACCCACTGGTCGTTTTTCCACACATCTTTCAGGTCAGATTTTAAGGCATGTTTTGACGGTACCGCAGGCTGAATACGTTCTTTTACCGAGCTGAAGCAGAACAGGAACATGAACAGCGCGATGATTGCCATCACCCCCATCGACATCTGATAGCCCTTGGCTTTGTCTGCGCCACCGAAAAAGTCGGCCATCGGCAGTAAGGTGGAAGACAGGATCAGCGTCGCGATCCCTACCATAAAGAAGCGGTAAGACTGGCAGGCAACACGCTCATGCGGATCGGCAGTAATGACGCCGCCCAGCGAGCAGTAGGGAATGTTGATGGCGGTGTAAGTCAGGGACATCAGGAAGTAGGTTACAAACGCATAGATAACTTTGCTGTTGTAACTCCATTCTGGTGTGGTGAACATCAGCACACTGAACAGTACGTATGGCACCGAAACCCATAACAAATACGGGCGGAAACGGCCCCAGCGGGTGGTGGTACGGTCAGCAATCGCGCCCATGATCGGGTCGGTGACGGCATCGATAACACGCACTGATAGCAGCAATACGCCAACCAGTGCCGGGGCTAAACCGAAGATATCTGTGTAAAAATAATTAAGAAACAGCATGATGGCGCCGCCAATCATATTGCAGCCCGCATCCCCCATTCCGTACGCCACTTTCTCTTTGAACGACAGTGCGCCTTCCTTCATGGATGTTCTCTCCGGATTGTGGATAAAAGGATTTTGTTAAAAAACTGTTTGTTAGCCCTGAGTATTGGCCGGGGAAGGGAAGAGGGGTCAGGAGGTAAGAGTCATGAAGATGGACATTTTGGTCATACGGGAGGAAATGTGACGTACCTAACAAAGCGCCCCGGTAAGTCTTCACTTAACCGGGGCGCTTTTTCGTTTCAATTTTAAAACGAATACTTAAGCGTTAACGGATTTCCCGCTTTGCTGATTTTTGATCCAGTAACCGATGGCCAGAACTACCAGCCACACCGGGATCAGCCATACGGAGATCGCCATGCCCGGGGTGATAGCCATGATCACCAGAATTGCCGCCATAAACAGCAGGCAGATGTAGTTACCCAGCGGATACAGCAGCGCTTTGAACTTAGGTTCCACGCCTTCACGACGTTTCGCCTGACGGAATTTGATGTGCGCCAGGCTGATCATCGCCCAGTTGATCACCAGTGCAGACACCACCAGAGCCATCAGCAGACCAAACGCTTCACCCGGCATCAGGTAGTTAATCAGAACACACAGCGCTGTGGTGGCAGCAGAAACGAGGATAGAAGCCACCGGCACGCCGCGCTTGTCGACGTTGAGCAATGCTTTAGGCGCGTTGCCTTGCTGAGCCAGACCAAACAACATGCGGCTGTTGCAGTAAACACAGCTGTTATAAACCGACAGCGCTGCCGTCAGGATCACCACGTTCAGAGCATTCGCTACCAGTGCATCACCCAGGTCATGGAAGATCAGCACAAACGGGCTGGTATCCGGCCCGACACGGGTCCATGGCATCAGGGAAAGCAGGACGGCAAGTGAGCCCACATAGAAAATCAGAATACGGTAGATAACCTGATTGGTTGCTTTAGGAATGCTGGTTTCCGGATTATCCGCTTCAGCAGCAGTAATCCCGACCAGTTCCAGGCCACCGAAAGAGAACATGATGATCGCCATCATCATCACCAGCCCGGTCATGCCATGGGGCAGGAAACCGCCTTGCTCCCACAGGTTGCGAACTGTTGCCTGAGGGCCTGCCGTGTCGCTGAACAGCAGCCAGCCACCGAACAGAATCATCGCCACCACGGCAACCACTTTGATGATCGCAAACCAGAACTCCATCTCGCCAAACACTTTAACGTTAGTCAGGTTGATAGCGTTGATCAGCACGAAGAAAACCGCAGCAGAAGCCCATGTCGGGATTTCCGGCCACCAGAATTGAATATATTTACCGACGGCAGTCAGTTCGGCCATCGCGACCAGAACGTACAGCACCCAGTAATTCCAGCCGGAAGCAAAACCCGCAAATCCACCCCAGTATTTATAGGCAAAATGACTGAATGAACCGGCAACCGGTTCTTCAACCACCATTTCACCCAACTGACGCATAATTAAGAATGCGATAAAACCCGCAATGGCATAACCGAGAATAATCCCTGGCCCTGCGGACTGAATGACGGAAGCACTGCCCAGAAACAGCCCTGTACCGACGGCCCCACCTAATGCAATCAACTGGATATGCCGGTTTTTGAGACCGCGCTTCAGCTCATCGCCTTGTTGTTGATCAACCATTTACCTGTCCTCTGTCATTGGGGCAAAACCCATAACATTCTGTGTGTTAGAGAGAATGTAAGGCGATAATTACACTTTTTGTATCTAATTATTTACGGCTGGATTGTGCCTAAAAATCAGGATCATCTACCGTTCGGGCAAGAATAATGTTATGCGGAAAAGTTTGCACGGGGTTTATGCATCATCTGCATAACAAATAGCCAAATTGACTGTAAATTTGTTCAGGATCCATAAAATGTGATCTGAGGCCGGGTAAAAAAGATAAATGATAAAAATTTGTTAAAATGTGCGGGGTCGACGCATTTACTGGGTAGCCATATGGACACAAGGTGAATACTTTGTTACTTTACGGCCACGTTTTTTAAATTGGTATTACCAATTGACTCCGGCAACTTAACAGAGTCGCTACTCGCAGAGAACCGCACATATATGGCTTACAGCAAAATCCGACAGCCTAAGTTATCCGATGTGATCGAGCAGCAACTTGAGTTTCTGATCCTCGAAGGCACCTTGAGACCCGGGGAAAAGCTTCCGCCAGAGCGCGAACTTGCCAAACAGTTTGATGTATCGCGACCTTCTCTCAGAGAGGCAATCCAAAGCCTGGAAGGGAAGGGGCTACTCCTGCGCCGTCAGGGTGGTGGTACTTTCGTACAAAGTAACCTGTGGCAAAGCGTGAGTGATCCGCTGGCTGAGTTACTGGCCGACCATCCTGAATCACAATTCGATCTCCTTGAAACACGACATGCCCTTGAAGGTATCGCTGCGTATTACGCGGCGCTTCGTGGCACAGAGGAAGATCTGCAGCGCATTCGCGATTGTCACGTGGTCATTCAGACCGCACAAGACAGCGGAGATCTGGACGCAGAAGCCGACGCGGTTATGCAGTATCAGGTCGCTGTAACAGAAGCAGCCCATAATGTGGTGCTGCTGCATCTGGTTCGCTGTATGGGGCCGATGCTCGAGAAGAACGTTCGACAGAACTTTGAATTGCTTTACTCACGCCGGGAAATGCTGGCGACGGTAAGCAACCACCGCGCCAGTATTTTCGAGGCGATTGTTGCACGGGAACCAGAAATAGCGCGTGCCGCATCTCACCGTCACCTGGCGTTCATTGAAGAAGTTTTGCTGGATCTCAGCAGGGAACACACCCGGCGGGATCGGTCTTTACGACGGCTCCAGCAACGAAAAGATGAAAGTTAACCATCAGGGTTAATTTTAAGAGCCTTCATTTGAGGGCTCACGGCAACTACATGACGGGCCTGTCTTCGTGCGTTCTCTTAGCGGCGAAGCGCGTTTTAGAAAGAGCGCAGGAAGACAGGCTCCAGATAAACCAACGTATTAGAGACAGATAAGGAAAAGCACCATGTCAGAACGTGTAAATAATGACGTGGATCCGATCGAAACTCGCGACTGGCTACAAGCGATCGAATCGGTCATCCGTGAAGAAGGTGTTGAGCGTGCACAGTTCCTGATCGATCAGGTTCTCAGTGAAGCGCGCAAGGGCGGCGTAAGCGTCGCTGCTGGCGCAGCCAGCCGTAACTACGTCAATACCATCGCTGTTGAAGACGAACCTGAATACCCGGGTAACCTGGAGCTGGAACGTAACATTCGTACTGCCATCCGCTGGAACGCCATCATGACCGTTCTGCGTGCGTCCAAGAAAGACCTGGAACTCGGTGGCCACATGGCTTCCTTCCAGTCTTCTGCGACCGTGTACGAAGTGTGCTTCAACCACTTCTTCCGTGCGCGCAACGAAAAAGACGGCGGCGATCTGGTGTACTTCCAGGGCCACATCTCTCCGGGCGTGTACGCACGTGCTTTCCTTGAAGGCCGTCTGACTGAAGACCAGATGAACAATTTCCGTCAGGAAGTTCACGGTAAAGGTCTGTCGTCTTATCCGCACCCTAAACTGATGCCTGAGTTCTGGCAGTTCCCGACCGTATCCATGGGTCTGGGCCCGATCGGTGCCATCTATCAGGCTAAATTCCTGAAATATCTGGAACACCGTGGTCTGAAAGACACCTCCGCACAGCGCGTTTACGCATTCCTGGGCGACGGTGAAATGGACGAACCAGAATCCAAAGGGGCGATCACCATCGCGACCCGTGAGAAACTGGACAACCTGTGCTTCATCATCAATTGTAACCTGCAGCGTCTTGATGGCCCGGTAACCGGTAACGGCAAAATCATCAACGAACTCGACGGCATCTTTGCAGGCGCTGGCTGGAACGTGATCAAAGTGATCTGGGGCAACCGCTGGGATGAACTGCTGCGTAAAGACACCAGCGGTAAACTGATCCAGCTGATGAACGAAACCGTGGATGGCGACTACCAGACCTTCAAGTCCCGCGACGGTAAATACGTTCGTGACCACTTCTTCGGCAAATACCCTGAAACCGCCGCTCTGGTCAAAGATATGACCGACGACGAAATCTGGGCGCTGAACCGTGGCGGCCATGATCCGAAGAAAGTCTTCGCTGCACTGAACAAAGCACAGAACACCAAAGGTCAGCCGACCGTTATCCTTGCGCATACCATTAAAGGTTATGGCATGGGCGACGCTGCCGAAGGTAAAAACATTGCTCACCAGGTGAAGAAAATGAACATGGATGGCGTGCGCTATATCCGTGATCGTTTTAGCGTGCCAGTAACCGATGAAAATCTGGAAAAACTGCCGTACATCACGCTGGAAAAAGACTCTGCAGAATACAAATACCTGCACGAACGTCGCGCTGCGCTGAAAGGCTACCTGCCGACCCGTCTGCCAAACTTCACGCAGAAGCTGGAAATGCCGAAACTGGAAGACTTCTCACAACTGCTGGAAGAGCAGAAGAAAGAGATCTCTACCACTATCGCTTTCGTCCGTGCACTGAACGTGATGCTGAAAAACGACTCCATTAAAGACCGTCTGGTGCCGATCATCGCCGATGAAGCGCGTACATTCGGTATGGAAGGTCTGTTCCGTCAGATTGGTATTTACAGCCCGAACGGCCAGCAGTACACCCCGCAGGACCGTGAGCAGGTTGCTTACTATAAAGAAGACGAGAAAGGTCAGATCCTGCAGGAAGGTATTAACGAACTGGGTGCCGCGTCTTCATGGCTGGCCGCAGCGACGTCTTACAGCACCAACGATCTGCCAATGATCCCGTTCTACATCTACTACTCCATGTTCGGTTTCCAGCGTATCGGCGACCTGTGCTGGGCAGCGGGTGACCAACAGGCGCGTGGCTTCCTGATCGGTGGTACGTCAGGTCGTACTACCCTGAACGGCGAAGGTCTGCAGCACGAAGATGGTCACAGCCATATTCAGTCTCTGACTATCCCTAACTGTATTTCTTACGACCCGTCTTACGCGTACGAAGTGGCTGTCATCATGCATGACGGTCTGGTGCGTATGTACGGTGAAGCGCAGGAAAACATTTATTACTACATCACCACGCTGAACGAAAACTACCACATGCCAGCCATGCCGGAAGGCGCGGAAGAAGGCATCCGTAAGGGTATCTACAAGCTGGATACGCTGGAAGGCAGCAAAGGGAAAGTGCAGTTGCTGGGCTCCGGTTCCATCCTGCGTCACGTACGTGAAGCGGCAGAGATCTTGTCCAAAGACTATGGCGTAGGTTCTGACGTTTACAGCGTGACCTCCTTCACTGAACTGGCCCGCGATGGTCAGGACTGTGAGCGCTGGAACATGCTGCACCCGACTGAAACCCCACGCGTTCCGTACATCGCCCAGGTGATGAGCGACGCGCCAGCGGTGGCGTCTACTGACTACATGAAACTGTTTGCTGAACAGGTTCGTACATACGTTCCGGCCAGCGATTATCGCGTACTGGGTACGGATGGCTTCGGTCGTTCAGACAGCCGCGAAAACCTGCGTCACCACTTCGAAGTGGATGCGTCTTACGTTGTGGTTGCTGCGCTGGGTGAATTGGCTAAACGCGGCGAAATCGAAACGTCTGTAGTGGCTGAAGCCATTAAGAAATTCGATATCAATCCAGAAAAAGTTAACCCGCGTCTGGCATAAGAGGTAAAGACAGATGGCTATTGAAATTAACGTACCGGACATCGGTGCAGATGCAGTGGAAGTCACCGAAATTATGGTGAAGGTGGGCGATAAAGTTGAAGCAGAACAATCGCTGATCACCGTTGAAGGCGATAAAGCTTCTATGGAAGTGCCTTCTCCACAAGCTGGCGTGGTCAAAGAAATTAAAGTTGCGGTCGGCGATACCGTCGAAACCGGCAAACTGATCATGATCTTTGACGCCGCTGACGGTGCTGCTGATGCAGCACCTGCGAAACAGGAAGCCAAAGCAGAAGAGAAACCTGCTGCTGCCGCACCTGCTTCCAGCGAAAGCAAAGAAGTGAACGTACCTGATATCGGTGGCGACGAAGTTGAAGTCACTGAAATTATGGTAAAAGTAGGCGACACAGTAGAAGCGGAACAATCGCTGATCACCGTAGAAGGCGACAAAGCCTCTATGGAAGTCCCTGCGCCGTTCGCGGGCAAAGTGAAAGAAATCAAAATCGCTGCGGGCGATAAAGTCAGCACCGGTTCCCTGATCATGGTCTTCGAAGTTGCAGGTTCTGGTGCAGCCGCACCTGCCGCCGCTGCAGAAACCCAATCAGACGCGGCACCTGCGGCTGCGGCTCAGTCCGGCAGCAAAGAAGTGAACGTGCCTGATATCGGTGGCGACGAAGTTGAAGTCACTGAAATCATGGTGAAAGTGGGCGACAAAATCAGTGCAGAACAGTCACTGATTACCGTTGAAGGCGACAAAGCCTCAATGGAAGTCCCGGCTCCGTTCGCAGGTACCGTGAAAGAAATCAAAATTGCTGCGGGCGACAAAGTCAGCACCGGCTCTCTGATCATGGTCTTCGAAGTAGAAGGCGCTGCGCCTGCTGCTCCGGCGGCTAAGAAAGAAGAAGCGGCTGCCCCGGCGAAACAGGAACAAAAAGCCGCTGCTCCTGCTGTTAAAGCAGAAAGCAAAGGCGAATTCGCAGAGAACGATGCTTACGTTCACGCCACGCCGGTTATCCGCCGTCTGGCCCGTGAATTCGGCGTTAACCTGGCGAAAGTCAAAGGCACTGGCCGTAAAGGTCGCATCCTGCGTGAAGACGTACAGACTTACGTGAAAGACGCGGTCAAACGTGCTGAAGCCGCGCCGGCAGCTGCAACGGGTGGCGGTCTGCCGGGCATGCTGCCTTGGCCGAAAGTGGACTTCAGCAAGTTCGGTGAGATTGAAGAAGTTGAACTGGGCCGTATCCAGAAAATCTCTGGTGCGAACCTGAGCCGTAACTGGGTGATGATCCCGCACGTTACGCACTTCGACAAAACTGATATCACTGAGCTGGAAGCGTTCCGTAAACAGCAGAACGATGAAGCCGCTAAACGCAAACTGGACGTGAAATTCACTCCGGTGGTCTTCATCATGAAAGCCGTTGCCGCTGCCCTTGAGCAGATGCCACGCTTCAACAGTTCCCTGTCCGAAGATGGTCAGAAACTGACGCTGAAAAAATACATCAACATCGGTGTGGCGGTTGATACGCCAAACGGTCTGGTTGTTCCGGTCTTCAAAGACGTGAACAAGAAAGGCATCGCCGAGTTGTCCCGTGAGCTGATGGCTATCTCCAAGAAAGCCCGTGACGGTAAGCTGACTGCTGGCGAAATGCAGGGCGGTTGCTTCACTATCTCCAGCCTCGGGGGTATCGGGACGACCCACTTCGCGCCAATCGTTAATGCGCCGGAAGTGGCTATCCTCGGTGTTTCCAAGTCTGCCATTGAGCCAGTCTGGAACGGCAAAGAGTTCACACCGCGTCTGATGATGCCAATGTCGCTCTCCTTCGACCACCGTGTCATTGACGGTGCCGATGGTGCGCGCTTCATCACCATCATCAACAACGTGTTGTCAGACATTCGCCGCCTGGTGATGTAAGTGAAAAGCCGGCCAGACGGCCGGCTTTTTTCTGATAATCTCTTCATGCTGTTTGAGATTTTCCAGGGCAAAGCACAAATCGGATGCCGTTTGTTGTTTCAAATTTGTTAACAATTTTGTAAACTGCGGGCGGATAGAACGACCCGGTGGATGATGGGCGTTACGATATAAAATGACGTCAGACCCGCCGGACATAAATTAAGAGGTCATGATGAGTACTGAAATTAAAACTCAGGTCGTGGTACTTGGGGCGGGTCCTGCGGGCTATTCTGCTGCTTTCCGTTGCGCTGATTTAGGTCTTGAAACTGTTCTGGTTGAACGTTATTCCACGCTTGGCGGCGTGTGTCTGAACGTTGGCTGTATCCCTTCTAAAGCTCTGCTGCACGTCGCGAAAGTGATCTCTGAGGCAAAAGCACTGGCTGAACACGGTATTGTTTTCGGTGAGCCGAAAACGGACATCGATAAAGTCCGCGTCTGGAAAGAAAAAGTCATCAACCAGCTGACCGGCGGTCTGTCCGGTATGGCGAAAGGCCGTAAAGTCAAAGTCGTTAACGGCTTGGGCAAATTTACTGGCGCGAATACTCTGGTTGTTGAAGGCGAAAATGGTCCGACGACCATCACTTTCGACAATGCCATCATTGCGGCGGGTTCCCGTCCAATCAAACTGCCATTCATTCCACATGATGACCCGCGTGTCTGGGATTCTACTGATGCACTGGAGCTGAAAAGCGTCCCTGAGCGTCTGCTGGTCATGGGCGGCGGCATTATCGGTCTGGAAATGGGCACCGTTTATCACGCGCTGGGTTCTCAGATTGACGTGGTAGAAATGTTTGATCAGGTGATCCCTGCGGCTGATAAAGACGTGGTGAAAGTCTTCACCAAGAAAATCAGCAAGCAATTCAATCTGATGCTGGAAACCAAAGTGACAGCCGTAGAAGCCAAAGAAGATGGCATTTACGTCACGATGGAAGGCAAAAAAGCCCCTGCTGAACCACAGCGTTATGACGCCGTGCTGGTGGCTATCGGTCGCGTGCCTAACGGTAAACTGCTGGAAGCGGGCGCTGCAGGCATTGAAGTGGACGACCGTGGTTTCATCCACGTCGACAAACAAATGCGCACCAACGTGCCACACATCTTTGCTATCGGCGATATCGTCGGTCAGCCAATGCTGGCGCACAAAGGTGTTCACGAAGGCCACGTGGCTGCCGAAGTTATCTCCGGCAAGAAACACTACTTCGATCCGAAAGTCATTCCATCCATTGCCTACACTGAGCCAGAAGTTGCCTGGGTGGGTCTGACTGAGAAAGAAGCGAAAGAAAAAGGCATCAGCTACGAAACCGCCACCTTCCCGTGGGCAGCTTCCGGCCGTGCTATCGCTTCCGACTGCGCAGACGGCATGACCAAACTGATCTTCGACAAAGAATCTCACCGTGTTATCGGTGGTGCGATTGTCGGCACCAACGGCGGCGAGCTGCTGGGCGAAATCGGTCTGGCGATCGAAATGGGTTGTGATGCAGAAGATATCGCGCTGACCATCCATGCTCACCCGACTCTGCACGAGTCCGTGGGTCTGGCAGCAGAAATCTACGAAGGCAGCATTACCGACCTGCCAAACCCGAAAGCGAAGAAAAAGTAATTTTCTCCTTTGCTGATAAACGCCTCTCCGGAGGCGTTTTTTTTTGCCTGATATTAGGTGCTAGTTATTTATATATCAAATGGGTTGTTAATGATAAATATAAATTGAATATGTTTAATGCGTTGATTGTTTAATATTTGGTGTCTGATTGCTTTATTCGTGAGCTTGGTAGCATTTTATTTTAAATTCAATGTTAAAACGGAGGGGGTTAATTGTTTTAATTACATTAGATATATAAATGGAGCAACAATGGACGTTAAGTTAAGGACTACGCTCAGCGTATTATGTTTATTGTCATTATGTCCGTCGGCTAAGGCCGCAACCGAATGTATGTTTACCTCACAATCAAACGTAAATATCACCTACAGCGATACGATTGTAATTACTGATGAAGCACCGCCTGCCAATGGTTTTAAGCAACTCACCACGCAAACCAGTACGCAATATATTCCTTCAACCGAGATTCATTCAACCTGTAATGCAGGTCAGGATGGGCAAGCTTTTTCAGGCAGTGTTGCCGGATATCAGGGGTCATTAGATATTTTTACCGCCATAAAGGGTAAAAACGTGCAACTTTATGGCACGTCTATTCCCGGCATATTTTATGCGGTAAAAATGTATAGCAAAAAATGCCCGGAAATGGGGGGCTATGTTCCCCCGAGTAAAGACTGGACGTTTCTCTATGATGTTGGCGATGACGATGAAAAATCGTGTTTGAAAAGTGATGAGCCTTATTATTTTGACCTGGCTTTCTTTATGAATTCAGATTACCAGCCGCGGGAAGATACCATCGCGATTCAAAATATCCCGATACAGGAACACGGCAATTTCAAACTTTCCGGTACGGATGGTGATGATGCGCAAGGGAAGGCAACGGTTGAAACGGTGCAGTTTGTCGCTGAATTAAGGAAGAATGCCACGGAATGTCCAACGTCGGCGACATTGTTGAATGAATTACAAAACAACCTTGCGAAGAATAACCAAATAGTCACGGCCCAGCATCGAGGGGATTTTAATGACACGCAGCCAGAAAACAGCCTCGGTGCTTTTCATCTGTCCTATGATCGTTGCCGCGCTAACGTGGAAACGGACGTCCGCGCGACGTCAGACGGTGAACTGGTTGTGTTTCATGATCTCAACATCGGTAAGATGCTTGAGCCAACTTATGATCCTATCGCGAACTCCGGGCCGAATGTGGCGCTGAGTAGTTTGACACTGGCAGAATTGCAGCAAAAGTACCTCGTCAATGTTGCCACGCGACAACCGACAACGTATACGGTACCGACGGTCAATCAACTGATAGATGATTACATTGCCTATAATGGCCAGTCACTCATTTATCTCGAAACCAAGTCATCTTCCGTCATCATGCCCACTGCACTGGCCCTGTATAATAAATCGGTTACGTATTCGGGCAGCAACCTGTTACAGCGGATCATTATGAAAGTGAATATGGCGGAATATCCCTCGCCAGACCTTTGGAATAATGCACTGATTAACGCCGGTATCCCGGCGGGGGTCACCATCATGATCGATCCGGTGATTACACCTAATGATGCCAGTAAAATAAATGACTTGCCTGACACCACCTTTGCCTGTCCTGCCGGGATCTCCGATAGCAAGGCGGTTTGTGCCGTTCGCGCATGGGCAAACGCGCCAGCGACACTGGCCCCGATGGTCTCTGTGTTAATTAAAGATTCCGCCGATTTTGAGGAAGTGAGCACCAAACAAAATGAACAGGGCAGCTATGACGCGCCAGCCAATTTCCAGTTATCAAATACGGTGAGTGGTACGGTGGCTGAAATGGTGGCGGTAATTAAAGGGGCAGGGAAAGCGCTGGAGATATTCTCACCCGTACCAGATTACATGTTATGGAAAAATTTAAATTTCTACACCGAAACGGTCTATGACAAAAATATCCCGCAGGATATCTCGGTCAGAGAAGCATTTTATAATAACGACTCATCATGCTGTTACCGCGTGCTGGATAAGCTCAGTCCGTCAACAATAGCGGCAGAAAAAAATGATTATCGCATGAACCTCGGCTGGCTGCGGGATATCGGCGCAAATGTCATTACGGCTGACGACACGGATTCAATTAATACTTATTTTTCTGGCACTGGAGTGCTTGATAGAAAATTAACGCCACATGTCTGGACACCTTCTTTTTATATGCAATCGATTCTGTCCTGGCAATTGGGTAGTGCAGTCATGGAAGGCAAGAGTCTGGCTTCCGAGAAAGATGCTTATGCTCTCTATAATAACAATGATTCCTATGCATGGACCTATCGTCCCGACCCACCTATTGCGGTGATGCGAGCCGGCTATTACGCATGGATGTCAGTTAAACGACAACCCGATGGACGGGTACGTATTTCACCCGCATATAATAAGGAGCAATGCTTGCGCTCAGCGTTGAGCAACCATTCGTGGGATTATGTTGGCTGGAAAAAGGATTGCACCTCGGAGAATACATTGTGGGAGATGCAACCTAAAAGCGGCAGTGAGGATTGGTTTTCGCTAATTGATGCCCATCATATGAGCCTGGGTTGGGCATACTCGGGCAAACTGTATTACGCCTATTCCTATGGCTATGTCTACGTCGATAAACCGTCAACGCTATCGGATCCTTATTACTGGTCATTCGGCACAGCAATATAACACGCGGTCGTCAGGCATAGTGCGCTATGCCTGATTAATCACCTGATACAACGGGATCATCGCCGCGCCCCACGAGGCGCTTTCGGCACCCATCGGGGAGTTCGCCAGCCGGACTTTCGGGCGGTCTGGATCAAGCCTGGCATCGAGCCTTTGCGTTAAAACCTCAGTCAGCCTTTCAGTGATGGTTTTCGGCATGGCACCCCCTAAAATAATCAACTGTGGATCCAGCCATTGCAGACATCCCATGATGCTCTGCTCGACCTGATCGCAACAGCGTGAAAACCAGACTTCCAGCAAGGGATGCTGTTCTGCGGTGAGTGCCGGTAGTTGCGCTTCGCTTAACCCTGCTTGTGTGAGCGTCGCGACCAGATCTTTATAGGATGGACGCGGTTTATCGCCGGGAAATGCCATACCGACTTCACCGGCATTCAGAAACCCGCCGCGCAGGAGTTTGCCATCGGCGATAATCCCGGCACCGATCCCGTAGCCGAGATCGATAAAGGTTATGTCACGATAGGAATTCCACGTACCTGAATACAGCTCGCCAATCGCCGAGGCATTGGCGTTGTTTTCAACCCATGTCGGCCAGGGCAAATTGTCCTCAAACGCCTGTTGCAGGTCGACATCGCGCCAGCTTGAAAGCCAGGCCACACAGTGACGCTTTTTGCCATCGGGCTTGAGAAAACCCGGCACGGCATACCCCATGCCGAGGATGCGCGCATGTTTAAGCTGGCGTTTTTTTAACGTCTGCTCCACCAGGTTTTTAATCTGTTTTAGTGTGGTGGCAAGCGGCTGATTTTCCTGATGAGGCTCAGAAATACTGAACAGTTTGCGGCCACTGAGATCGACCAGCGTCATGTCGATAAAGCCAGGGCTGAAAGCCAGCCCGACCGCACACGCGCCGCCAGGATTGAGCCGCAGGGGCAGCGACGGTTGTCCGCGCTGCCCCATATTGCGTTCGCCTTCGATAACCAGACCCGAAAATAAAAGCTCCCGGCATTGTTGGGTGATTGCCCCTGCAGTGAGATTTGAATAGCGCGCCAGTTCGGCGCGTGTCACCGGTGCATGGCGACGAATCAGCTCCAGCAGCAAACGTTGGGTAGGACGCAGTTCCAGACGGTCAGGTTTTACATTCATAATATGGCTATCGTTTTTGTTATCAGGCCCAGCGCAGTCCCGCTTCTTCAATCAGCGCCTGCAGGTACGGAAGATCATCATGGCTGAGCATATCGATCAGACCTTCACGCAGCCAGCCCATGATCTCGGGGTGACTATCATACCCGAATTTGTGCTGGTACTGCTCCAGTGGTGTCATGCCATTTTTCACTTCATGCAGGTACATGCGTACCCCCAGTCCCGCCTGTTTATAGGCCCGAAGATCGTCAACATGGGCGAACTCATATTCAAAACAGACGCAACTGGCATGGGAATGCTGCACGGCGGCCAGTTGATTGTTGTAACGCTCCAGCGTCACGACCTGCAATGCTAAATCTGGGATCAGGGCTTTGACGCGGTTAATCAACACATGATTAAACCCCAGCAACTGAATATGTGACAGCGCCTCTGGCATTGACTGCAACAAGGCAACCAGATGATACACAAATTCGTCATGTCGACGACGTTGCTTCACTTCCACGATCAGGCCCATGCCATTCTCTACCGCCCAACGCAGAATATCCTGCAATAAAGGGATCGGCGTGCCCGCAAATTGCGCATGGTATTTAACGCCGAAATCAAATTGCCGTAACTGCGCGAGCGTCATTTGCTCGACAAAACCTGTGCCGGTCGACACGCGATCAATGCGGTGATCGTGTGTGACCACCAGATGATTATCTGCGGTCAGATGAATATCTAACTCAATGCAATGAGTCCCTGCCTCTTTTGCCCCGATAAACGCGGGCAGAGTGTTTTCCGGATAACGGCTGGAGTAGCCGCGGTGACTGTTTGCCAGCACGATGCCTTGTGCGGCCTGATGAAAGTTAAACGCCATTGCCTGTTCCTTTTATGGTGTGAACATATGGTCATTAAATTTACTCTTTAAATTTAATTATGGAAATAAAATAATTATAGTGATTATTTTTATTATTCAACATTATGATAAATAATTAGTTTTTGTGTTTTTATGGCTTGATTTTGATTTTGAGGATCTTTGTCACATAAATTTTATATTTAGTGTGTAAATTTAATTGCCAGAGTATTAACACAGGATTTGTACACTATGTCGACGCTTTCACTGGAACAGGTTACAAAGCAATTTGGCGCGTTTTACGCCGCCCGCGAGATCTCCTTCACCGCCGAGGAAGGTGAATTTGTCACCCTGCTTGGCCCGAGCGGCTGTGGCAAAACCACGCTGCTCAAAATGATCGGCGGGTTTCATCAGCCAGACAGCGGACGCATTCTGATTAACGGGCAATCCGTTAATAATTTGCCGCCGGAAAAGCGCAACACCGCAATGTGTTTTCAGTCGTACGCGCTGTTTCCGCACCTGAATGTGGCGCATAACATCTGTTTTGGTTTGAAGCAAAAACGCTTACCTCTTGCCGAGCAGCAACTGCGGCTGGCGGAGGCGTTGAAGCAGGTTGGCTTGCAGGATCAGCACCTGAAAATGCCGGTGCAACTTTCTGGCGGGCAGCAGCAGCGCGTGGCACTGGCCAGAGCGATGGTCACGCGTCCGGATGTGGTGTTGTTTGACGAGCCGCTGTCCAATCTGGATGCGAAACTGCGTGAAAGTGTGCGTTTTGAAATCAAAGAGTTACAGCGGCAATATCAACTCACGTCCATTTATGTCACCCATGATCAGGCCGAAGCGTTGACCATGTCCGATAAGATCGTGGTGCTCAATGCGGGCAACGTGGAGCAAATTGGGCCGCCAGAAGAGATTTATTACCGTCCTGCTAACCGTTTCGTCGCTGATTTTATTGGTGCGGCCAATATCGATATCGCCCACATCACTCCTGCGGAACAGCCTGGTTTTTATCGGGTTCGCTGCCAGTTAGGTGAGTTTTACGTACGTTCTCCGCGTCCTCCGCTCGCTGAGCATTGCTATATCTGCTGGCGGCCTGAAGATGCGCGCTTTGTGCCGCAGCCACAAACCGGCGATAACCATTTCTTCCTCACGCTGCGCAAAATGGCGTTTATGGGCAACCTGACCGAAGCATGGGGCGATAACGATGACGGTAAATTGTCGGTACGTCTGCAACTGGTCAAAAAACCGCAGGCCGAAAGCGGGGCGCGGGTTTGCTTCCGTTTACCCGAGGATGCGATTCACTTCCTCGAGCCAGTAGTGGAGGGGCACGATGAAATGGCGTAATGAGCTGACCGCCTGGCTGCTGATGATCAGTGGACTAGGCACCATTGTGTTGCTGATGGGATCGACCTTTTACGTGGTGCTGGTACAAAGCATCGGCTATTTCAATCTTTCCGGCGACAGCCAGTTTTCGCTCGAATACTGGCAAAACGTATTACAAGATCCGGTGTTGCACAGCGCGCTGATCTATTCGGTTAAAGTCTCAATATTGGGGGCTTTCGGTGCGGTGCTGCTCTCTTACCCGCTGGCGTTGTGGCTCCGTCAGCCGCTGGTGGCGAAAGAAGGTATCGTTGCTGTTTTGCGTGCGCCGATGTTTATTCCCGGCCTCGTGGCAGCATTTCTGTTCATCAATATTATTGCTTATCACGGCGTGATCAATGAGCTATTGCTGGCGCTGGGCGTTATTGATCAACCGCTGCGTATGCAGAACGATGACTTTGGCTGGGGCGTCGTTATCTTACAAATCTGGAAGAATCTGCCGTTCGCGCTGATTCTGGTCGGTGGCTCAGTTAACGCAATCCGTACCGATGTACTGGACGCGGCGAGTAACCTGGGTGCCAGCCGCTGGCGCTGTTTTCGGGACGTTATCTTTCCCCTGACGTTACCCGCAGTGCAAGTGTCCCTGATCCTTATTTTTATCGGTGCGCTGGGCGACTTTGCCTTCTTCTCCGTCGCTGGTCCGCGCAATACCTACTCGCTGGCTCGCCTGATGCAGGCCACGGCCATGGAATACGGCGAATGGAATAACTCTGCGGTTATTGCCGTGATTATCATGCTGACGGCAGCATTGGGTACCTTGCTTATCGCCATCCTCCTGACACCGCTCGCCACCCGCAAAGGAGAGGTCAAATGAACCGCACGGCGAATGGACGCCTGATCGTCACGATTTCACTGTTGTTCTTTATTCTGGTCAATCTGGTCTGGCTTGGACTGCCATTTTCAATGGCTATCTTATGGTCGCTGGTTGATCCGCAACACCCGTGGAGCTACCCGGACTTATTCCCGCAAGTGTTGTCGATTAACCGCTGGATACAGGTGTGGCAGCAAACTTCGCTGTCAGAAGCCCTCTTTAACAGCTACACCATTGCGCCCGCCGTGGCGATGCTGAGTTTACTGCTGTCGTTACCCACCGCTTATGCGTTTGGGCGCATGACTTTTCGGGGCAAAGCCGTTGCGGAAATGCTCACGCTGATCCCACTGGTCATGCCAGGTATGATCATCGGGATTTTCTTCAGCGCCATGCTGATGAATCTGAATATCAGCAACCCGTTTATCAGCATCGTGTTAGGGCACACTGTGCTGACACTGCCTTACTCGATCCGCATTATGTCCGCAGGGTTTAAAGCGGTGCCGCAGGATTTAATTGATGCCAGTCGCGATCTCGGTGCCAGCCATTGGGGAACGTTCTGCAATGCTTTTTTACCGATGCTCAAGCCCAGTTTCCTGGCCGCGCTGATTTTTTGTCTGGTGCGCAGTTTAGAAGAGTTCAGCATTTCATACGTTCTTGGCGCGCCAGATTTTATTACCGTGCCGACCATTCTTTATTCTTTTCTCGGCTATTCCTTTGTGCGCCCGGATGCGGCGGTAGTCTCAATGATCCTGGTGATCCCGAACGTAGTCCTGATGGTCATTATTGAGAAGCTGTTGAAAGGGAATTATCTGTCACAGTCAACCGGCAAGGCGTGATCCTTGATAAGGGAGTCATTCAACATGAAAACAGGCACGGTTTTATTTCTCAGTGGCATGTTATTGAGCGGGGCAGCGACCGCCACGCCACTGGCGCAACAAGATTGGGATCTTGTCGTCGCACAGGCCAAAAAAGAAGGCTCAGTCACCTTCAACGTCTGGTATTTACAACCGCAATGGCGCAGTTTCGTTGCTGATTTTGAGAAACAGTACGGAATTAAAGTGCGTATTCCGGAAGGGTCGATTGATGGCAACATGAATAAACTGCTGGCGGAAGCTCGCCGCGAGAAAGGCAAAATGGACGTCGTGGCCTTGTCGGTGGCGCAATTACCGATCATCCGTAAAGCAAATGCCCTGGCGCAGGTAGACTGGCTGCCGGGTTACGGGGATGCGGTGCATCAGTTGCAAAGCGTGAATACCGAAGGATATGCGGTTGCCTTTTGGGGCAACCAAACCGGTATGGCCTACGATCCGCAACAGATGGGCAATCAACCTTTGCCGCAATCACTCGATGATTTACAACACTTTATCGATGCGAATCCGAAGAAGTTTGGTTACAACGATCCGAATAACGGCGGGGCAGGCGAAGCCTTTATTCAGCGCGTGGTCACCCTCTCCTCAGGCACATTTGATGCCGATGCCACGCAAGTCGATCCTGACATTATTAAAAACTGGAAAAAGGGTTGGGAATGGTTCGTCGGTAATAAAGAAAAAATCACCCAGACCGCATCGGGTGCGGATAGCCTGACCCGTCTGAATGATGGCGAATTATTGCTGGTACCCGCCTGGGAAGATCATCTGGCAGGTTTGCAAAAATCCGGGGCGATTACCGGGCGCCTGAAATTTTATATTCCGGCTTTTGGTATGCCGGGAGGGGGCAATATTGCGGCTATTGCCGCAAACAGCACACATCCGGCGGCGTCGGCGGTGTTCCTGAACTGGTTAACGCAAGCTGAAACCCAGCGGGCGTTGAATGTCGCTTTCGGCGCGGTGCCGATGAACAAACAAGTGAAAACAGACGTGGTGCAGCCAGACATTGCCACGCAGTTTTACGGCAAGGAATACAGCATGCAGCTCAGAAAAGAGTTTGTGCGCCAGGTTTCTATGCAATAAGTCGTCCATGTCCAAAACCGGAAATATTTCTCATTTCCGGTTTTTTTGCCTTTTTTCACCCGTGGCATACACTGTGCCTGTTCTCATTTATCTCATTACATCCTCATTCATTTATTTTCTTCAGCTCAATGTTATCGATAAAATAATGTGAGGGGATGTGATTACCTCAAATATACCTGCTTGTTTAAAGTGAATATATATCGCCAGCTTTGATAAATGAATCTGGTGGGATTTATTCAATTTTAATCTCAGGTATTATTCCATGAATAAGCGTAATTCTTTTATTTTACTTCTTGGTACGGTTTTGTGTTTCAGTCAGACCGTCGTACAGGCAGCCGATGGCACCATTAATTTCATCGGACAAATTGTTGCCACGACATGTGATGTGAATGGCGGAAGTAATGCCTCCATTAATGTGGATTTAGGCACTGTCGCCGCGACCTCATTTACGGCAGCCGGTGATACTTCTTCGCCGACCGCGTTCACGATTTCACTCACCAACTGCCCGACAACCTTCACCGCTGCGGCCGTCAAATTTGATGGTACCGCCGATGCAGTGGATAATCAGCTGCTGGAAGTTAGCGGTGGCGCAACCGGTATAGGCATTGAAATTGCGGATAGTCAGGGGACACCAATTCCTCTTTACACGGCCTCACGTTTTTATCCCATTGATGCGACCGCCGAAGGGGTGGATATGAACTTTATCGCCCGCTACAAAAGTACCGGGGCAACCGTAGGCGAAGGCGCAGCAAATGGGACCTCTCAGTTCACCATTAATTATCAATAATAATAATCAACAAATAATCTCTTTAAACTGGCAGGGATGCCAGAGCTTCAGACGCGGATGTCTTTTTTTTATTGACGGAAATATGAGAGGAATATATGCGGCGTCTTTTTATTATTTTATCAGGGATGTTATTTATTCTCTTTCCGGTGCCTCCGGTTTATGCGGGTGTGATTACAGAAGCCACGCGGGTGATATATCCGGGTAATAAAAAAGAAACCTCGCTGACCGTCAGTAATCAGGGTGCACAGTCAGAGCCCTTTCTGATCCAGTCATGGGTGGATAATAACGGACCTGACGGGACACAAAAATCCTCCGTTCCTGCGCCTTTTATCGTGACTCCCCCTTTATTTCGGCTGAATGCCGGTCAAGATAACAGTCTGCGAATTATCCGTACAGGCGGCGTGCTGCCTGAAGATCGCGAATCCCTGTTCTGGCTGAATATCAAATCCATCCCCCGTTTGCCTGAAAATGCCCCCGCCGGTTTATTGCAAATCGTGGTGAAGACGCGCCTGAAGCTTTTTTACCGGCCCGCAGCGTTGCTCGCCCCCGCCGCGCAAAGCGCCTGGCGGCAGTTGCAGTTCTCCCGTCAGGACTCAACGCTGCGGGTGACCAATCCGACACCTTATTACTTCACATTTTTCAGGTTAAACCTTGGCAGCAACCGTGTGGCAACAGGTAACACCATGGTTCCGCCCTTTGGGGAAGCCCGTTATCCCTGGCCTCAGGGAGCGGTCACTGGCGAGGTCAGCTGGCAGGTCGTCAATGATTATGGCGGTACCAGTTCAGTGGAAAAAAACCGGATGCGCTGAGGCATGTTATGAATAAAAATCATGTCGTTACGCATCTTTCATCTTCCCTTTTGCGGTCATGGCTTCTGGCGGGAATCGCTTTGGGAACATCTGAAACACGCGCGGATGACCGTTTTAACGTTCAGGCACTGGAAATAGAACATCCGGGCGCGCCGGTGGATATATCGCAATTTTCCCGGGCTGGCGGGCAGACGCCGGGTGTTTACCGCGTGGATGTGCTGGTGAACAATGTGCCGAAAGGGCGGCAGGATGTGACGTTTATCGCCTTGAGGGATCTGACACTCTCCCCGCTTTTTACTCCGGCACAATGGCAAAATCTGGGACTCAGAACCCGCAGCATTCCGGCATTACGCGACTGGCCTGTACAAAAGCCGGTTGAGGATTTCACGCCGCTGATGCCCGGTGTTGTGAGCCAGTTTGACTTTTCCCGCCAGAAACTCCTGATCACCATCCCTCAGGGATTGCTCGACACGCTGGCAAGGGGCGCGGTCAGCCCGGAGTTATGGGATGAGGGAACGCCGGCCTTACTGCTTAATTACAACCTCAGCGGTGCCCGTACCTGGCAAAATTCAGGCGGCAGTGATCAGAGCCAGTTTCTGAGCCTGAGAAGTGGTGCCAACTGGGGCGGCTGGCGGCTGCGCAACTACAGCACCTGGCGTTACAGCCGCAACATTGACGGGCAATCGCAGCAGGACTGGGATTCGGCGTACAGCTTTCTCCAGCGCGATGTGCCGGTGCTCAAAGGGCAATTTATCGCGGGAGAAAGCACGACACCTGCGGATATTTTTGACAGTTTTACCTTTCGCGGCGTGCAGTTGTCTTCCGATGACAATATGTTGCCTGACAGCTTACGCGGCTTCGCCCCCGTGATCCGCGGTATTGCCCGAAGCAACGCGCAGGTGACGATTAAGCAAAACGGCATGGTGATCTACCAGACCTATGTGCCGCCCGGCGCTTTCAGCATCGACGACTTATACCCGACTTCCGCTTCCGGGGATCTGGAGATAACGGTCAGGGAAAGTAATGGCGAAGAGCGACATTTTACCCAGACATTTTCTGCTATCCCGATCATGCAGCGCGAAGGCCGGTTGAAATATGCCCTGACACTGGGGAAATACCGCACCTATCAGTCCGGGGGTGATGAACCTGAATTTCTTCAGGGATCACTGATTTATGGTCTGGGTTATGGCGTGACGCTGTTTGGCGGCAGTCAGCTGGCGCAGAACTATAAAGCGGCGAATGCCGGTATCGGCAGTATGGTCGGGGATTGGGGATCCTTGTCATTTGATACCACGCTGGCCAACAGCGAACTGACAGACAATCACACAGAACGCGGTCAGGCATACCGGCTGCAATATGCCAAAAGTGTGACTGCAACAGGCTCAACGCTGTCGCTGGCAGGGATCCGCTTTGCCGGGGATTTTTATCATTTCAGTGATGCCAGTAACTGGCGTGAGGACGAAAGCAACGGAAATTACTATGGTCAGCCACGGGAACAGTATCGCCTTAACCTGACCCAGATGATTAATAACGGGCAGTGGGGATCGCTTTCGCTTTCGTGGTATCAGCAAAACTACCGACAGTCGCAAATTAATCAGCGCAGTCTGGGGATCAGTTACAACGTCAATATTGCCAGTATCGATTACGCCTTATCGGTATCGGATAACCGTACTTACGGCACTGAGAGCGATAAACAGATCGCCTTTAATGTCAGTATCCCCCTGGGTCGCTGGCTGTCAAACGCCTGGGCCACGGCTAACGTGAACAGCGCCAGTCACGGGCGGACGCTTTATCAGACCGGTATCAACGGCATGCTGCTTGAGGATAACAACCTCTCTTATGCCGTCAGTGAAGGTTATGGCACTCACGGGCAGGGAAACAGCGGTAGCGCCAGCCTGAATTATCTGGGCAGCGCCGCGCAGCTCAGCGGGGGCTACAACTACAATCAGGACACTCATCAGGTCAATTACGGATGGCAGGGTGCCATTGTGGGCCATCCCTTCGGTGTCACTTTCGCGCAGCCTCTTGCCAGCGATCTCTCTGCCATTGCCATTGTCCGCGCCCCGGGGGCGGCGGGCGTGAAATTGCAAAATAATACCGGCGTGTATACCGACTGGCGCGGCTACGCGGTGGTGAATTATCTCAGCCCGTACAAGCGAACCCGTGTGGCGCTGGATACCACATCACTGGACGAAAACGTCGATATTGACGACAACATCCTTTCCGTTGTTCCTACTGCCGGTGCCGTGGTTATGGCGTCCTTTACCACGCGGGCCGGTAGCAGATTATTGCTCAACCTTACCTATAACGGGCAGCCTGTGCCCTTCGGCGCAGAGGCGTTTGTGGCGGGCGACGAACGAAACCGCGCCATCGTCGGCGACCAGGGGCAGGTGTATCTCAGTGGCTTGTCGGATCAGGGCGCGGTCAGAGTGACATGGCAAGGGGGACAGTGCGAAGCACCGTTTACATTATCTGGTGCGCAAAAAGCGGCGGTCTCTCAGGCCAGCAGCGTATGTCGATGAGGTATTTATGAAAATGATGATACTGCTGGTTTGTCTGGCTCTGTTTTCTGGCAAATTATGGGCAGCCTGTTCTACCGCACCGGTAATGCCGCAGTCCTGGGATTTAAGTTCGGTTGCGGTAACATCCTCTTTGCCTGTTGGGGCGGATATTCCCGGAAGTCAGCATACTTTCAGCATCAGCGGTACTTGCGGTACAAACGGCAGCAACGAACTCTCCGGCGACCCGATCATCGCCTGTTACTACGGAAACGGTACAGAAATCGCGGGTTTCCCCGGCGTTTACTCTACCGGTGTCGAGGGCATCGGTATTGCCCTGACTAACTCCAGCGGACAACGTGTGGTTGGCGGTGGTGTAGGCTGCGATACGCGCAACACATCGCTGGGTAACCTGGACAGCAGCCTCAGCTATCAGATAGCTGTCACGTTATCGTTGGTCAAAACCGCCAATGACATTTCGGATACGGCACTGGCGCAAAGTCAGACCCGTTTCGGGCTGGGTGTGTATGGCAAATCCGGCCTCGGGGGCGGGGGAGCCAACACGCTCTCCTACACAGGCAATATCAATATCAGAACGGAAAGCTGCGATGTGCTGAATAACACCATTAATGTTTCTCTGGGCACGGTCTGGCCGGGGCTTTTTTCCAGTGCCTCCGCTGGCGGCGTCACGCCCGATGTCCCATTTAGCATCGAACTCAATTGTGATGCCGGGGCGAATGTGAATATCCGTATCGATGGCACTGCTGACGATTCGCTGGCCGCCGGTGTGATCAAAATCAGCAATGGTGCGGAAGGGCAGGCATCAGGAGTGGGGATTCAGATCCTGAAAGGCGATACCTCGCCTGTGAGCCTCGGACAACAATGGGCAATCACCCCTTCGGCCAGCGAAGGAAGCCTGAGTATTCCCTTTTTTGCCCGCTACTATCTCAACGGGCAAACACTCAGCAGCGGGAGTGCGAATGGCACGGCGACGTTTACGATGATTTATTATTGAGAAAGGTCGCCTTTGCAGACGACCTGAAGTGAGGTTTGTTCAGATAAAACAGTCAGATATGTACGATGACTTCCCGGCGTGTCCGCACTGAGTGTCGGTTTCCGGCTATTTATCATCAAAATCATACTGCGGGCTGCTTTGGAATGAAGGGTAGGATCTGAGGTTTTTATTTTTTAAGCGTGCTTCTAACTCAGTCCTGGTTTTTAAGGGAAAGCTCTCATATTCTCTTTCTAACCGTATATTTCCGGCAGGTAAAAGAGCAAAAAGATCATTATGAAGTGTTTTAACTTGTTGGCTGTAGACGCTAACTTCTGTTAGTGCATCGTAGTAGTCAAATGCCCTGATCATAAACTGATGATGTTCATTCCCGGCACATTGATCGATTTGAGCGGTGCCAAGGTATAAAACGGCGATGCTTACCGTTCTTTTGTCATAATCTGCGATATCGGCTGAAGTAATAAAAGGCCGGGATTTCATTTCTGCCATACATTCCTCCAGTTTAGTGTTGAGATTATTGTAGGCTAAAAGGTACTTATCACGGCTATATTCGATGTCTTCATTGATATGCGCAAAGCAAGAGAATGTCATCGTGAGCATAAGCATCAGAAGGTTTTTTTTCATATTTAACGATCCCTGTTATTTAAACGTTTTTTCCATGTATTAAATAAACCGGTAATTTTCTTCCTGAGTAATCAGTAATAAATCAATATTCAAAAACATATAGCGAAGTTGTTTTCCCGAGCAATAAGTATTTCCTGCCAATGTTGTGTTTTGCGATCCGAAGATGAGTCCGGGGGTTATAAGATTGCTTTTCACTCACTTTCTGTTCAGGAAGCACTGACCTGCCAGCTACAAACCGGCTGTCCTTTGGGGCGGTTTTTTTGTGTCTTTTTTCTGCATTTCCCGCCGTTTATTCCCTTGTGTGATCAGGGTTGTTGTGATGATCTAGAAGGCGAATTGGGATGAACAGCCGATCCGTCTGTGCTCAACGATTCAGCAAAGATTTAATGTTGCTTTTATGTGAACGAATTAACAAGCGGGCAAAATCCTGCTATGCTGCCCGGGCGCTAAAGGGCACTGTGCTCAGGTTCAGGATGTGTCGTAAACCGACAAAGAAACAATCATACCCGCAGTGTCCCCGAGTCATCAGACCGTTTGAATTCCCCTGTCCCTACAGGCATGACGCGAGGCTGATGATGGAAGCCAGGCATAATAAATGACAATGAGAGCGAGGAGAAAGTCGTGCTAGAAGAATACCGTAAGCACGTAGCCGAGCGTGCTGCAGAGGGCATCGTCCCTAAGCCACTTGATGCTTCACAGATGGCAGCGTTGGTTGAGTCCCTGAAGAATCCGCCACAAGGCGAAGAAGACACTCTGTTAGACCTGCTGATTAACCGTGTTCCACCGGGCGTCGACGAAGCCGCCTATGTTAAAGCCGGATTCCTGGCTGCAGTCGCCAAAGGCGAAACTACCTCTCCGTTGGTCACTCCTGAAAAAGCCGTTGAACTGCTGGGCACCATGCAGGGCGGTTATAACATTCACCCGCTGATCGACGCACTGGATAACGAAACGCTGGCACCCATTGCCGCGAAAGCGCTGTCTCACACGCTGCTGATGTTTGATAACTTCTACGATGTGGAAGAAAAAGCACATGCGGGCAACGAACACGCGAAAAAAATCCTCCAGTCATGGGCGGATGCCGAATGGTATCTGTCACGTCCGCAACTGGCTGAGAAAATCACCGTCACGGTGTTTAAAGTGACTGGTGAAACCAATACCGATGATTTGTCACCAGCTCCGGATGCCTGGTCCCGTCCAGATATTCCTCTGCATGCGCTGGCAATGCTGAAAAATGAACGCGAAGGCATTCATCCGGATCAACCGGGCAGCGTCGGTCCGATCAAACAAATCGAAGAACTGAACAAAAAAGGTTTCCCGCTGGCTTACGTGGGTGACGTTGTCGGTACCGGTTCTTCGCGTAAATCGGCCACTAACTCCGTGCTGTGGTTCATGGGTGATGACATTCCTCATGTGCCAAACAAACGCGGCGGCGGTGTGGTGCTCGGCGGTAAAATCGCGCCAATCTTCTTCAACACCATGGAAGATGCCGGTGCCTTACCGATCGAAGTGGACGTGTCCAACCTGAATATGGGCGATGTTATCGACATCTATCCGTATAAAGGTGAAGTGCGGAATCACGAAACCGACGAAGTGCTCGCGACTTTCGAACTGAAAACTGATGTCCTGCTCGACGAAGTGCGCGCAGGCGGCCGTATTCCATTGATCATCGGCCGTGGTTTAACTACCAAAGCCCGTGAATCCCTGAAATTGCCGCAGAGCGAAGTGTTCCGCATTGCGAAACCTGTCGCTGCAAGCAACAAAGGTTTCTCGCTGGCGCAGAAAATGGTGGGGCGCGCCTGTGGCGTTGCCGGTGTTCGTCCGAACGAATATTGCGAACCCAAAATGACGTCCGTGGGTTCTCAGGACACCACCGGTCCGATGACCCGTGATGAACTGAAAGACCTCGCGTGTCTGGGCTTCTCTGCCGATCTGGTGATGCAGTCATTCTGTCATACCGCTGCTTATCCTAAGCCGGTTGACGTGACCACCCACCATACGCTGCCTGATTTCATCATGAACCGTGGCGGTGTTTCACTGCGCCCTGGCGATGGCATCATTCACTCCTGGCTGAACCGTATGCTGCTGCCGGACACTGTCGGCACCGGCGGTGACTCCCATACCCGTTTCCCGATCGGGATTTCGTTCCCGGCGGGTTCCGGTCTGGTGGCCTTTGCGGCAGCGACCGGCGTGATGCCTCTTGATATGCCGGAATCCGTTCTGGTGCGTTTCAAAGGCAAAATGCAACCGGGCATCACTTTGCGTGACCTGGTGCATGCGATCCCTTACTACGCGATCAAAGAAGGTCATCTGACCGTCGAGAAGAAGGGCAAGAAAAACCTCTTCTCTGGCCGTATTCTGGAAATCGAAGGCTTGCCGGAACTGAAAGTCGAACAGGCGTTTGAACTGGCGGATGCGTCCGCAGAACGTTCAGCGGCAGGTTGTACGATCAAACTGGATCAGGCGCCGATCAAAGAATACCTCAGCTCTAACATCGTTCTGCTGAAGTGGATGATCTCTGAAGGTTACGGCGATCGTCGTACCATCGAGCGTCGTATCAAAGGCATGGAAGAGTGGCTGGCGAATCCGACCCTGCTCGAAGCCGATGCGGATGCTGAATACGCGGCAGTGATCGAAATCGATCTGGCCGAGATCAAAGAGCCAATTCTTTGTGCGCCAAACGATCCGGATGATGCGCGTCTGCTGTCTTCCGTACAGAACAGCAAAATCGATGAAGTCTTTATCGGTTCGTGCATGACCAACATCGGTCACTTCCGTGCGGCGGGTAAACTGCTCGACAGCCATAAAGGCGCGTTGCCAACCCGCTTATGGGTTGCGCCACCGACCAAAATGGATGCGGCTCAGCTGACGGAAGAGGGCTATTACAGCGTCTTTGGTAAGAGCGGTGCGCGTGTTGAGATTCCGGGCTGTTCACTGTGCATGGGTAACCAGGCGCGTGTGGCGGACGGCTCTACCGTCGTTTCCACCTCTACCCGTAACTTCCCGAACCGTCTGGGCAACGGCGCTAACGTCTATCTGGCTTCGGCGGAACTGGCGGCGATCGCCTCACTGCTGGGCCGTCTGCCAACGCCGGAAGAATATCTGGGTTATATGGCGGAAGTGGATAAGACCGCAGTGGATACTTACCGTTATCTGAACTTCGACAAGCTGAGTGAATATACCGATAAAGCTGACGGCGTGATCTTCCAAACCGCAGTCTAAGTCGCTATATTTGCGCCAGTGTTGAAAGGGAGCTTCGGCTCCCTTTTTTATTGTGATTTTTTCAGAGGACTGCACCATGGATTACGATTTTTTGCGCGACATCACCGGTGAGGTCAAAGTGCGTTTTTCAATGGGCCATGAAGTGCTTGGTCACTGGCTGAATGAAGAAGTGAAGGGCGACCTGAGCGTGCTCGATAACGTCGAAGCGGCATTGAGCGATCTGAAGGGCAGCGAACGCCAGACGCAGATGGCCGGCCATGAATACACGCTGCTGTTAGCCGACGATGAAGTGATGATCCGTGCCAATCAGCTGGATTTCGACGGCGATGAGATTGAAGAAGGGATGAGTTATTACGACGAGGAGAGTCTGGCGTTTTGCGGCGTCGAGGACTTTTTGCAAGTCCTCGCCAAATACCGTTCTTTCGTGATGACTAACCGCTGAGTGACTTGCCCCGCGAGGCGGTCCAGCACAGCAGCGAACCGCCGACCACCATCAGCACGCCCGGCCAGAAACTGGCACCCGGCAACGTATGCAGCCACAATCCGGCAATCAGAATCGATGACAGCGGCGTGAAATATGACAGCGCGGCCACCAGTGTCGCATTGCCTTTTTTCATCGCAATATCCCAGCACTGATACGACACTGCGGTCACCGCGCCCATCGCCAGTAATTCGAGAATGGCAGGTAATGTCAGGCTGATACGGCTGGAGGAATACGTGAAGTAAAGCGCCCACAATACGCCGCCGGTTGCCAGCAGAAACAACGGCAGCACGCCTTTGCCTTTACACAATACGCGGACCAGATTGGAATACAGTGCCCACGACACGGCCGCGCCCAGCGCCAGACCGTAGGCCACCGGGTTGCCGCGCACATTGCGCATCATCTGGTGAATATCCAGCCCGTGACCGCCGCTGATTGCCCACAGCACTCCCGCAAATGCCAGCACCGCGCCCGGCCAGATCCACCAGCGAACGCGTAATTTCAGCAGCGGAACCGCAAACAGCAATGTCAGACTGGGCCAGAGATAATTCACCAGCCCGAGTTCCAGCGTTTGCTGACGGGTATGCGCCAGACCGATCGCCAGTGAAAATGCCACCATATAAAAGATAAATAGCAGACCGCAGATGATCAGATATGCAGCAGATTCACCACGCAGAGACGGTTTGCCGCCGACCATCCAGACTAAAATTCCGCTGACAGTATAAATAGAGGCGGCCGCACCAAAAGGCCCCAGAGATTCGGACAAACTGCGGGTGAGCGCCACGCTCATGCTCCACAATAAAATGGCGAGAACGCCAGACAGTGTTGCAAAACGATCCATAAGAAAGGTAAGCCTCAGGAAAAGGAGACTTTTAAGATAAGCGATTGTTCCGGTTATTTACACCGGAACAATCCGCTTGAGAGGCGCTTATTGTCTGAAATCATCAGAAGTAGAAACCGGCTTCCAGACCCACGGTGGAAGTGGTGGTCGCGGGCTGATAATAGCCAACGGTGCGTCCGTTCAGATCACCCTGTTTCTCGTCCGACTTGCCGTATTTCTGATGCACATAACTGGCTTTCACAAAAACATCTTTGTTGATATTCCAGGTCAGGCTGGTAAATGGCGAAAGCCTGGATTTCGGCTCCAGCCAGACCCCTCCCTGATTGCTGTGCGTCCAGGTTTTAATCGGATACAGCGCACCGCCTTCCAGACTCAGACGTGAATCTGCGGTCATTTGCCAGTTCGCCCCCAGTGACGCTTTGGCGTAAGGCTGCAAAGACACTTCAACGGCGGTGTACTGCCGGGTGGTGTTTTGTGAGGCAATATACACATCGTCAGAGCGGATATTTCGCACCCACGCCTGGCCGCCGACAGCGCCTTTCATATCGAAAGACACACTGTCGGATGCCCGGTAACGGTAGCCACGGGTCATGTCCGCGCTGTAGCCGGTGTAATAGGTTTTGCCCTTCAGCGAGCCGTTCGGCACGTTGGCCTGATCGTCCAGCGTACTGCCTTTATAACGGACGATCCCGAACATCACGCTCATGTCCCAGGCTTTTAATAAGCCGCTTTGGGTATCGAGATAGTTATTGGATCCGAAATTAACGCGCAGGCGCGGGCCATGTTCAGCAACATATTTACCGTCCATATTACTGACGGATTCGTCCCACTTGTAATATTCGGCACCATAACTCACATAGTGCCGCATCCCTTCGGTATTGCTGCTCAACAAACTTTCCCCGGCCCGGGAAACCCCGGAAACCAATAAAGAACTCGCGACCAGCAAGCTGGATACGGTCTTTAATTTAATCATTTTCATGTTTTATTTCTACTTACGGGTGGATGGAGCTGGTTGCTTAGTAAGCAATGAGGGGATGCTAATGTCAGGAGGGGGATAATTAAAGTTATTTATCTGTTTTTAGTAAAAAAGCGATCTTTTGATCTGCCATAAGCTAAATTATTGGTTATATAACAATTTTGTTTGACTTAATATCTGTATATTATTTCTTTAATTTGGCTTAAATAACAGATCCTTCATCGTTAAATTTAGCTTAAATAAAGATTTAATGACTGTTTTGATATTAATTTGTCTTAAGGAGTATAGCGGGTATTCATCCATGTAAATATATTTTACTTAAGTAATGCTTATTGAGTTTCAGGCGGGGGAATATTCAATATCAGAATTTGTCTATACAAAAGAAAGGCCGGACATTTCAAAAATGCCCGGCCTTTCCTTTATTCAGCTCTGATCAGACTGACGGCAGATTGCGGCCGTAATAGATTTCCTGCATTTCCTTGTAGAGCAAATCGGTGATTTCTTTACGCTCTTGCGCGCTCAGTTCATCCGGTTTGGCATTAAACAAGTAATGTTTGAGATCGAACTCTTTCAGTAACATCTTGGTATGGAAGATGTTTTCCTGATACACGTTGACGTCCATCATGTTGTACAGCGCTTTCATATCCTGCGACATGAAGTTCTGAATCGAATTGATGGAATGGTCGATGTAGTGTTTAACGCCGTTCACGTCGCGGGTGAAACCCCGGACACGGTAATCGATGGTGACGATGTCGGATTCAAGCTGATGAATCAGATAGTTCAGCGCTTTCAGCGGCGAAATCACGCCACAGGTCGAGACTTCAATGTCAGCGCGGAAGGTACACAGCCCGCCTTCGGGATGGCTTTCCGGATAGGTATGCACACAGATATGGCTTTTATCCAGATGCGCGACCACGGAATTCGGCAACGGGCCCGGATGCTCGGTGGTATCGACATCACGCGGGTCCATCGGCTCTTCGCTCACTAAAATCGTCACGCTGGCGCCCTGTGGTTCGTAATCCTGTCGCGCCACGTTGAGGATATTGGCACCGATAATGGAGCAGGTTTCGGTGAGAATTTCCGTCAAACGGTTGGCGTTATATTCTTTGTCAATGTAGGCAATGTAGCCATCACGATCGTCTGCGGTTTTGGCGTAGCAGATATCGTAGATACAAAAACTCAGGCTTTTGGTCAGGTTGTTGAAGCCATGCAGTTTCAGCTTTTGCAATTTAGTTCACCCCCTTATGGATGCTGTATCAGCGTGCGGCTGACAGGGCATTCAGTAAATATTGCGGCAGGGCAAAGCTGCCGTGATGAATCGCCGGATTGTAATAACGGCAAGTTATGTCTGCGGCGTCGAAACGCGCCTGCAAGGTTTTGCTGTCAATCTGGCGATATTCCGGGCTGTTGGTCGCCCAGGCAAAGGTCATGATGCCGCCGTAATAGGTCGGGATCGCGGCCTGATAGAAACTGACATCACTGAAATAGTGGCTCAGTTTGGTGTGGCTGTTCACCGCTTCATCCTGCTGGAGGAAGCACACGCCATTTTGTGCCACGAAAATGCCGCCCGGATTGAGGCAACGGGCACAACCTTCGTAGAATGCCGACGTAAACAGGCTTTCTCCGGGACCGATGGGATCGGTGCAGTCGGAGATGATCACGTCGAAGGTTTCAGTGGTCTGATTAACGAAGTTCACGCCGTCGTCGATCACCAGTTTGAAACGCGGATCGTCATAAGAACCGGCATTATGGTTGGGCAGATACTGGCGGCAAAACTCCACCACGCCGGCATCAATTTCCACCATCGTGATCGACTCCACGCCTTTGTGGCGAGACACTTCGCGCAGCATTGCGCCGTCGCCGCCACCAATGATCAGCACCTTGCGGGCACTGCCGTGGGCGAACAACGGGACGTGGGTCAGCATTTCGTGGTAAATGAATTCATCACGCTCGGTGGTTTGCACCACGCCGTCGAGCGCCATGACGCGACCCAGCGCCGCGTTCTCGAAAATCACCAGATCCTGATGATCGGTTTTCTCTCGGTATAACTCTTTATCGACGCTGAAGTACTGGCCAAAATGGGCGTGCAGCGTCTCATACCATATTTCTTTGGATGACGAGTTCCGGGACATGTCGTTGTTTCTCCTGATCAATCGCAGCCATAAAAATGGGCGCACATGATAGCTAACTCTGCCTGTCCATGCACGGTTGAATTTCAGACAGGTAAATGTAGATTAAGTGTAGACGAGGCAGGCGTGGTGCGAAAAATCGGGGGACAGGGGGAAAGAAAACAGGCTCCGGCATCAGAATGACGGAGCTCACGGCTGAAAAGCGGCTGACAGGATTCAGTTGGTGTAGGCCAGTAAACTCAGCGAGTCGCGGGCCAGAGACTTACATTTTGTCGGTTTAGGCACGGCGATCCCACTCAGATCACGGTAGCTTTCTTCGCCCATCGACTGCATGTTAAAGCTGTTGTAATTGCTCAGGTCCCAGCGGTTTTGCTGGGCGAAAAACACGATAGCCCGTTTGATTTGGGTGTTCGGCAGTTGTTCGTAACCGCAGTTATTTTTCAGATAAACGAAGACTGCCGTCAGATCCGCCAGATCTTCCGCTTCTGATTCACTCAGCGCCTGACTGGCGGAGGAGAAACCGAGCAGCGACAGTAATAACAAACACAGTGTTGTTTTTTTCATGGGTGTGTTCTTGTTCTTGTAGATTGAAAGTCAGAAGGACTTGGCTCACAGGCAGTTAAAAGGACGTTACCATATTTGCACTGAGCGGCACCAAATTTCTTTTACCGCTGAACCGCTTGACCTTCCCCTTAGGGGAAGGAATAGGCTGTCGTACTATTATGGCACGCCTGCGCCATCTGTCTGGTTATCACCCTTCAAAAGGACCGAAAAATGAACCGACGCGATTTCGTGAAGTGGACGACCCTGATGGGCGCCGCCAGTATGCTGCCCGGCTGGAGCCGCTTTGCGCTCGCCGCTGACCGCCCGGCATTGCCCATCCCGGCATTGCTCGAACCGGATATCCGCAGCGCCATTACGCTCACATTACAGCGCGGGCAGAGCCAGTTTCTGCCCGGCGTGAACACTGAAACCTGGGGCGTAAACGGTAATCTTCTCGGCCCCGCGTTGCGTATCCGTCGTGGGAAACCGGTCAGCGTCACCATCAATAACCGGCTGGATGTGGCCAGCACCGTTCACTGGCACGGGCTGGAAATTCCCGGTGACGTGGATGGCGGGCCGCAGGGATTAATCGAACCCGGCCAGAATCGCAAAGTCAGTTTGCAACTTGATCAACCCGCATCGACCTGCTGGTTCCACCCGCATCCGCATCAGACCAGCGGTTATCAGGTGGCGATGGGGCTCGCCGGGCTGGTGCTGATCGAAGATGAAAGCAGTGATCTGTTGCAGATCCCAAAACGCTGGGGCGTGGATGATATTCCGGTCATTTTGCAGGATAAGCGCCTGAACGACGCCGGTAAAATCGATTATCAGATGGACGTCATGACCGCCGCCGTCGGCTGGTTCGGGCAACACATGCTGACCAACGGCGCGGTGTATCCGCAGCACGGAATTTCCCGTGGCTGGGTACGTTTTCGTTTACTCAATGGCTGTAATGCACGTTCGCTGCACATCGCCACCAGCGATCAGCGGCCGATGTATGTCATCGCCAGTGACGGCGGTTTCCTGCCTGAGCCGGTGAAAGTCAGCGATTTGCCGCTGCTGATGGGCGAGCGTTTTGAAGTGCTGATTGATTGCAGCGACGGCAAAGCTTTTGATCTGGTCACGCTGCCGGTGAAGCAAATGGGCATGACGCTGGCACCGTTCGACAAACCGTTGCCGGTGTTACGCATTCAGCCGACGCTGACCCAAAGCGGCAGTTCATTGCCGGACACGCTGGTGCCGCTTCCGGCGCTGGTGTCAGTGGATAATCTGCCGACCCGTTGGCTGCAACTGATGATGGATCCGCAGCTTGATCAGCAGGGTATGGCGGCGCTGATGAAACGTTATGGCCACAAGGCGATGGCCGGCATGAGCATGGATCACGGCGGGGGCGGGATGGCCGCAATGCCGGGTATGTCCGGTTCCGGTCACGACGGTCATGGCGGTATGGCAGGAATGGACATGAGTCAATCGTCCGGTGGTTATGATTTCATGCAGGGCAACAAAATTAACGGCAAAGCCTACGACATGAACCTGCCCGCTTTCGATGTGAAACAAGGCCAGTATGAGAAATGGACCCTTTCGGGCGAAGGCGACATGATGCTGCATCCTTTCCATATCCACGGCACACAGTTCCGTATTCTTTCTGAAAACGGTCAGCCGGTCGCGCCCCATCGTCAGGGCTGGAAGGACATCGTGCGCGTTGAAGGCGCCCGCAGCGAAGTGCTGGTGTGCTTTAATCATCTGGCGGATAAACAACATGCTTACATGGCGCACTGTCATCTGCTGGAACACGAAGACACCGGCATGATGCTCGGCTTTACGGTATCCGCGTGATCCGGTTTACTGCTTTCCTTTCTGTAATTTCTTAAAAATCAGCGGCCGGGGGCGATCCTCCGGCCCGCGTCTTTCCTTTCCCTCCCGTTTCTTTCTTTGCCTGTGCTACTCCTTCGAATATCTATCTTTCAATTTGAAAGATTAAACTTTCAAAATGTGATCAATATATAATTAATATAAATTCAATATGATTATATTTTCAGCGTGGAGTAACAAAACATGAAAGCTTAAACCCACGTATCCCTACAGGAGAAGATGATGATCGATGTAATAACGCACGGTGCCGAGTGGTTTATCGGCCTGTTTCAAAAAGGGGGAGAGGTGTTTGTCGGCATGGTCACCGGCATTCTGCCTCTCTTAATTAGTTTGCTGGTCGTCATGAACGCGCTGATCGTGTTTGTCGGACAGCGGCGGATCGAACGTCTGGCGCAGCGTTGTGCCGGAAATCCGGTTTCACGTTATCTGCTGTTACCGGTGATTGGCACCTTTGTTTTCTGCAATCCGATGACCCTCAGCCTCGGGCGTTTTATGCCTGAAATCTACAAACCCAGCTATTACGCCGCAGGCTCCTACAGCTGCCATTCCATGAACGGACTCTTCCCGCATATTAACCCCGGCGAACTGTTTGTGTATCTCGGCGTTGCCAGCGGACTGACCACGCTGGGATTACCGCTCGGGCCGCTGGCCGTCAGTTATTTCCTGGTCGGTATGGTGACTAACTTCTTCCGCGGCTGGGTAACGGATCTCACCACCCGCATCTTTGAACGCAAGATGGGCATTCAGCTTGATCGTGAGGTTCAGTTGTAATCAGGTTCAATTCTAATCAGGTCAAATTCTAAAAAGCGGAGCAGAAAATGAGCGTTACGATTCGCATTAACCGGGGTGAAGGTGGCTGGGGTGGTCCGTTGCTGATTGAGGCGGTACCCGGCAAAAAAGTGATGTATATCACGGCGGGCACGCGCCCGGCGATTGTCGACAAGCTGGCAGAACTGACCGGCTGGGAAACGGTAGACGGTTTTAAAGAAGGTGAGCCACCGGCAGAGGAAATCGGTGTGGCGGTAATCGACTGTGGCGGCACGCTGCGCTGCGGCATCTACCCAAAGCGACGCATCCCGACGGTTAATATCCATTCGACCGGTAAATCCGGCCCGCTGGCACAATTTATTACCGAAGACATTTATGTTTCCGGTGTCCGTGAGCATGACATCGTGCTGGAAAGCGCAGAGGCGGCTGAGCCGGTAAGCGCAGCGGCTAAACCCGCACCGGCTGCGGCAGGACGCGACTACGACACCACTAAAAAAATTACCGAACAAAGCGACGGCCTGCTGGCGAAAGTCGGGATGGGGATGGGCTCCGGCGTAGCCGTTTTATTCCAGGCCGGGCGCGACACCATCGACACCGTGCTCAAAACCATCCTGCCATTTATGGCGTTCGTGGCGGCGCTGATCGGCATCATTATGGCCTCCGGGCTGGGTGATCTGGTGGCGCACGGGCTGACGCCGCTGGCGAAAAGCCCGGTCGGGTTGGTGATGCTGGCGCTGATCTGTTCCTTCCCGTTGCTTTCTCCTTTCCTCGGCCCGGGCGCGGTGATCGCGCAGGTTATCGGCGTGCTGGTGGGGGTGCAGATCGGGCTGGGCAATATCCCGCCACATCTGGCGCTGCCTGCACTTTTCGCCATCAACGCTCAGGCGGCGTGCGATTTCATTCCTGTCGGACTTTCGCTCGCCGAAGCCAAACAGGACACCGTGCGCGTCGGCGTGCCTTCGGTGCTGGTCAGCCGTTTTCTGACCGGCGCACCGACGGTACTTATCGCCTGGGCCGCTTCCGCTTTCATTTACCAGTAAGGAGTCACTGTGCAAACCATTTATCAAACCACTATTACGCAAATCGGCGATTTCGCCCGTGAAGCCTTAACCGACCAGATGCTGATCACCTTCCGTGAAGGGGCGCCAGCGGATATTCAGGATTATTGCTTCATTCACCAGCCCGGGAAAATGGAAGGGGAATTGCATCGTGGCGCGTATATGGAACTGGCTGATGTGCGTTATCCGGTGACCGCCGTGGGAGAGGTGGCGATGCAAAATCTGCGCGAGCTGGGGCATATCACCCTGCGTTTTGACGGCAGTGCCGAGGCTGAGTTTCCCGGCAGCGTACATGTAAAAGGCACCACGCCCGACGATATTCCGCTGGGCAGCGTATTGAAATTTATCGATTAACTATCAGAGTCAGGAGTCAGTTATGGAACAGGTTGCAGTCGTGATCGGCGGGGGGCAGACGCTGGGCGCATTTCTCTGTCAGGGGCTGGCTGAATCCGGCTATCGCGTGGCGGTGGCGGATTTGAATGAGAAGAATGCCGCATCGGTGGCAGAGCAGATTAACCGGCAGTTTGGCGAGGAAAGGGCGTTCGGATTTGCAGTCGATGCCACCAATGAAGCCAGCGTAGAACAACTGGCGAAAGCGGTGGATCAGACGTTCGGCAGGGTCAGTTTACTGGTATACAGCGCAGGGATGGCGAAGGCATCGCCAATCACGGATTTTGCCCTCAACGACTTTGATCTCTCGTTGCAGGTCAATCTGGTGGGATATTTCCTTTGCGCCCGTGAGTTTTCGCGCCTGATGATCCGCGACCGTATTCCGGGACGCATTATTCAGATCAACTCCAAATCCGGCAAAGTGGGCAGCAAACATAATGCCGGTTACAGCGCGGCCAAATTCGGCGGCGTGGGGCTGACACAGTCTCTGGCGCTGGATCTGGCAGAGTACGGTATTACCGTGCATTCGCTGATGCTGGGCAATTTACTCAAATCGCCGATGTTCCAGTCATTATTACCGCAATACGCCAAAAAACTGGGCATTCAGGCCGATGAAGTCGAGCAGTATTACATCGATAAAGTGCCGCTGAAACGCGGATGCGACTATCAGGATGTGCTGGATATGCTGCTGTTTTATGCCAGCGATAAAGCCTCGTATTGTACTGGTCAGTCGATCAATATCACCGGCGGTCAGGTGATGTTCTGATGTGTTCCGCCTCTGTTATGCAGGGGCGGATTACTCTGTCATTAACAACATCATGTTATTAACAACATCATGTTAAGGAGAAAATAATGACCCCGACTGCGGCATTAATATTCTGTGCGGTGCTGGCCTGGGTGGCACAAATCGCGCTCGGCTGGTGGCAGTTACAGCGCTTTAACCGGGCATTCGACAGATTGTGTTTACAGGGAAATGTGGGCGTCGGGCGTTCCGGCGGACGTTTCAAACCGAGAGTGGTACTGGCGCTGGCTTTCGATAAACAGGAAAAAGTCTGTGACGGCTTTTTACTGCGCGGCCTGACGATTTTCGCCCGCCCCCGGCCGGTAACGTCGCTTAATGGCATGAGCCGGGAACAATTGATGACAGGTGTGATCTTCCCGAAAGATCCGAATATTCAAACTGCACTATCATTAGCGATTGAACCGAAATCATGATATTTTCACTTTAAAAGCTATTATCTTTCAAAAAGAATTATGGCTGTGAATTTATCTTAAAATTTGAGCGAAAATCGTGATGAAACCTAAGCAACGGCAGGCGGCGATACTGGAGCATTTACAGCAATTTGGAAAGACGGCGGTGGACGATCTCGCCGCGCATTTCGCCACAACCGGCACCACTATCCGCAAAGATCTCACCCTGCTGGAAGAAGAGGGTGCAGTAATCCGCACTTACGGCGGTGTGGTGCTCAGCCGTGAAGAAGGCGACCAGCCTATCGACCGTAAAACCCACATTAATACCGGAAAAAAATTGCGCATTGCCCGCGCAGCTATTCAGGAAATTCAGGACGGCGACTCGCTGATTTTTGATGCGGGCAGCACCGTGATGCAGATGGTGCCTTTCCTCAGTCAGTTTAATAACATCACCGTCATGACCAACAGCCTGCATATCGTCAATGCGCTGGTGGAACTGGATAATGACCAGACCATCCTGATGCCGGGCGGCACCTATCGCAAAAAATCCTCCTCCTTCCACGGCAGTCTGGCCGAAAGCGCGTTTGATAAATTCAATTTCGACAAACTGTTTATCGGCGCAGATGGCGTCGATCTCGACGGCGGTGTTACCACATTCAACGAAGTTCACGGCGTCAGTCAGGCGATGTGTAAAGCGGCTGAGCGTATTTTCCTGCTGGTGGATTCGTCAAAATTTGGCCGCAAAAGCCCGAATGTGGTGTGCCACTTAGGCAAGGTCGATACGCTGATCACCGACAGCGGGCTTAGCAGCCAATACCGCGATGCCATCGAAAAATTGGGGATCCGCATTATTCTGGTCGGGGAAGACGATGAGTGACGCATTACTGAATTACGCATGTAAAACGCTGGAAATTGAAGAAACCCGCCAGTTACGGACGCGGCCGGATGATAATTTCCGCAGCGTCCGGGAAACGGTGACATATGCTGTCGACATCATTAACCGTATTTTTCAGACCAGATAAACACATGCAAACAATTAATCCGCAGTATTTTTCCTGTAGTACCTCGTGTCTGGGTTATATCGACAGGAGTTTGATTGACTGGAAATCAGCCAGCCCAGGCCAATGGTTTATCGGGGTACTTGATACGTGCAAAAAAATGATTTCACTCGTTCCGGTGAATGTTTTCGATCGTTCAATGGGACATCTAAATGAGCAAACACTTACGAACCAGTCTCAGCAAGGAATGAACCGTTATGCTTCCGGGGCAGCGGGAGAAAAATGGGGGCGCTCAAGCATGCCTGATTTTTTAAAGAGCAGGCCCGCAGGAATGACACATCATATGGCGGTTGCTTTGGAATCAGGTTTTTCTAAAGAAAGTTCATTAGGTTTTGTTCTCATTAAAATCAATAACAATTTTGCTCAGATGAAAACAACGTCGACCTCTTTAAATGGCGATAAGCCTGGTTTTCTTGTTAACCATAGTTTTTCTCGGGCAACGGCCTTTAAAACCTCTGCCTTTTCCCCTACGGGTGCCCAGATGCCTGCTCAATGGCGGAATGCACTGGTTATGTATCTGAAAAATGGTGCTTTTGGGATAAAAAATATCGCGGTATCTAATGATTAAGTTTAGCTGACCCGGTTACACAGGAAGCTGACACCAGCGTTACTCATCGGCGGGTTCTTTGATATAATCCTTTCCACTATATGGTCGCTGTTTTTCTGAAAAACAGCGATAAGTATTCTTAAATCAGGTGGTTAGTTTTTATATGAAACATCGTGTTGACGTCATGATTTCCGAAGAGGAAGTCAAAACCCGAATTGCCGAGTTGGGCCGTGAAATCACCGAACACTACCGCGACAGCGGCAGCGAAATGGTGCTGGTTGGATTGCTGCGCGGTTCTTTCATGTTTATGGCTGACCTGTGTCGCGCCGTGGACGTGCCGCACGAAGTGGATTTCATGACTGCCTCCAGTTATGGCAACGGCATGTCTACCACCCGCGACGTTAAGATTCTCAAAGATCTCGACGAAGACATTCGCGGTAAAGATGTGTTGATCGTCGAAGACATTATCGACTCCGGCAATACGCTGAGCAAAGTGCGTGAAATCCTGCAACTGCGTGGCCCGAAATCTCTGGCCATTTGTACCCTGCTGGATAAACCCGAGCGCCGCGAAGTGGACGTAAAAGTCGAATACGTCGGTTTCCCGATCCCCGACGAATTCGTTGTCGGCTACGGCATCGACTACGCCCAGCGTTATCGCCATCTGCCGTATGTTGGTAAGGTTGTGATGCTGGACGAGTAAAGTTCGGCTGCGCCCCGCACAGCAGTTAATTAAAAACGGCCTTCAGATTTGGAGGCCGTTTTTTTATATTCATTTCAAATAATAAATAATCTATTCAACTTATCTGTTGTATGCCCGGTAAAATTAAAATTGAAAATTATGCTTTTTAGGTATAGGTTATTTTTAATATTTACATGGATTATTATAGTTTCATATAACGCATGTCAGTTAATGGAGTAAATAAGTTAATGAAAATAATCAGGGATGAAAAGATAAAAACTAGATACAGTTGAGGAACTTAACGGTACTTATTTCTATGCAGGAAAATCGAACCTGACTGCAGGAGAATTATTTTTCATGATTTGCTGTGAAAATGTCATTAATAAAAAATCCTTGCGGGTACTGCATGCCGTTCTCCTCCATAAAGCCGGGGTTGGAATACAGTGGTTTTCCCAGGAAAATAACTTCAAGTAACCTCCTCATTTACCGTCGTTACGATTCCAGGCTCAAAGCGACCTCTGTGTCTGCAAAATGTTGCTTGGGTGAATAAAGTAAGAGGGTAGACAGAGGAGGTAACTAAATCATAGTGCTATAACCTCAGTGCCTTATATAACAAAAAATATTTTACACTAAATCAGCGGGTTCTTTTTCCTCCAAATATAGTTATCCCTGTTTTTTATTCTGAAAAATAACCATGGCATAACCCAGGCAAGTAAGAATAAAGGTATCGCTAAAATGACAGATAGATTAACAAAGTTATAGTTTTGGTAGAGTAACAGGATTAAAAGAGCTGAAATAAAAATCAAGATGATCCGCAAATATAAAATTAACTTCCTCGTAGGTCTGTCAATATAGGCCATGATGATTTCAGCACCACAATAAGGACATAGGGTGCTGTTTTCCTTTAATTTACTATCACAGAATCCGCATGTAGCATGCTCATCAACATGATTACTTTTCACGTAAACCTCTCGGACTGACTTTTGCTGTGTATGAATTTTTGCTAAATGTTATTTATTTGATTTTATTATCTTAATTAGTACTCTTTATCTCGAGTGTACTTTACATAATTTCTTTTGAAATTAGCAAGGGGATTTTTCTTGCAAACCGTAAGGGAATATGTGGTGGTTCTGTTAGTTTTTAGTAATGACTTCTTTTACCAAGATTGTTCTTATTTTGAATTTCTATATACAACCCTTATCTGAACAGGGGATAGGTTTTGTAATATAAATTATGGCTAAGACGTTTCCTAGTAAGCTTGCCATGTGAATTTTTATTGAATACCTTGCTGACTACTTCTTAATGCGGCTGAAATAAAAATCGGCAGGGGTAGCGAAAAGAACAGGCCAGGAATTGTAAAAAGCTCATACGCTAATGTTTCTGACTATCCATGCGCTGAGAGAACAAGACATTGTTCTTATTTACACGTTATTTGCTCGCTTGTCTGGCATCCGGTGTCATTTAAACTCATTTTTGTTTCGTAATACTTACTCAGGGCTTTGTTTATGATTAGATTTTCTGGACAGATACAAGTGATACTAATCTCCTCTCCCTGTGTTGAACCCCGACAGGCGTCGATTCTCCGTGATTGAGCTTTTAGTCAACCCGCAGTTATTGACAGAACGCCGGGGCGCGCCGGAGACGCTTTTTGCGGTCAAAACCTCCGGATCAGGGGCAGAAGCAACGATGCGCTATTCTGGTGCGTGCTTATATCTCCGTCGACAATTGAGAACATCAGACTGACAGGTTCAGATACTGTTGAACGGCGCTGAGTAATAAAAAGGCACTAAAAAAGGCACATTTTTGTGCCTTTTGTTTTTTGAATTTCTGTAGAGTAGGGCGGCTTGTTATTGCGGGTCGCCGTTCAGCAAGGCGGAGACGCCCTGACGGTAGCGCTGTTCCAGTGTTTCGCGGCTGGTGGCGTCAACTTCTAGGTTGCGCAGACGTCCGTCCAGAATGCCGTAAACCCAGCCGTGCAGCGTGACTTTCTGGCCGCGTTTCCAGGCCGATTGCATCACGGTGGAGTGGCCGAGGTTGTAAACTTGCTCAACCACGTTCAGTTCACATAACTTATCGAGGCGCTTCTCTGGCGACAGTTCGCCCAGCAGGGAACTGTGTTTGTACCAGATGTCCCGGATATGCAACAACCAGTTATTAATCAAACCCAGTTCAGGGTTTTCAACCGCCGACTGCACACCGCCACAGCCGTAGTGACCGCAGATAATCACGTGTTCGACTTCCAGCACGTCGATAGCATATTGCACAACGGACAGGCAGTTAAGGTCGGTGTGGATGACCAGGTTGGCAACGTTACGGTGAACGAACAGTTCGCCTGGCTCAAGCCCTGTCAGGCGCTCGGCGGGAACACGGCTGTCAGAACAGCCAATCCACAGAAAGCGGGGTTTTTGAGATTGGGAAAGCCGCTCAAAGAAACCAGGATCTTCATCAATCATGGTTTTGGACCAGGCTGCGTTATTGCTGATGAGTCTTTCTATGTCATTCATTGATGTTAATAGCCTGTGTTACGAGCTGACTGCGATGGAGTAATATAGGGCAATGCCCCGACTTTTCAAACTGATTCGGCATCTCCGTTTACTCATTCTTACAACAGGGTTTTCACAAGAAGGTACGCTCCCTTTATGAATTATGCATTGGAACTGGAAAAGTTAACCAAAACTTACGCCGGTGGTGTACAGGCTTTGCGTGGAATCGATCTGCGCGTCGAAGCTGGCGATTTTTATGCCCTGCTTGGGCCAAATGGTGCGGGTAAATCCACCACCATTGGCATCATCAGTTCACTGGTCAACAAAACCGCCGGCAAAGTGCAGGTGTTTGGCTATGACATCGATAAAGATATCGTCAACGCTAAACGTCAGCTCGGGCTGGTGCCGCAGGAATTTAACTTCAACCCGTTTGAAACCGTCATGCAGGTGGTGGTTAATCAGGCCGGTTATTACGGCGTGCCACGTCCGCTGGCATTGCAACGTGCTGAAAAATATCTGACGCAGTTGGATCTCTGGGGCAAACGCAACGAGCGTTCGCGCATGCTGTCCGGCGGGATGAAGCGTCGTCTGATGATCGCCCGTGCGCTGATGCACGAGCCAAAATTGCTGATCCTCGATGAGCCAACGGCGGGTGTGGATATCGAATTACGTCGCTCAATGTGGGGTTTCCTGAAAGAGCTGAACGCACAGGGCACGACCATCATTCTGACCACGCACTATCTGGAAGAAGCGGAAATGCTGTGCCGTAACATCGGTATTATTCAGGGCGGTCAGTTGGTGGAAAACACCAGCATGAAGGAACTGCTCTCGAAGCTGAAATCTGAAACTTTCATTCTGGATTTAGGGGCGAAAAGCCCGCTGCCGGTGCTGGAAGGTTATCGCAGTAAGCTGACGGATACGTCAACGCTGGAAGTGGAAGTCATGCGCGAGCAGGGACTGAATTCCCTGTTCAGCCAGCTGAGCAAGCAGGGCGTGCAGGTATTGAGTATGCGTAACAAGGCGAACCGTCTGGAAGAGCTGTTTGTCACGCTGGTGAACGGCAGCGAGGAAAAGAAATAATGTCGCAATTGTATTGGGTGGCACTCAAAAGTATCTGGCTGAAAGAGATCAACCGGTTTGGTCGCATCTGGATCCAAACGCTGGTTCCGCCGGTCATCACCATGACCTTATATTTCATCATCTTTGGTAATCTGATCGGCGCACAGATTGGCAACATGCACGGTTTCACCTACATGCAGTTTATCGTGCCGGGGCTTATCATGATGGCGGTGATCACTAACTCCTACGCCAACGTGGCCTCGTCGTTCTTCAGCGCCAAATTCCAGCGCAATATTGAAGAACTGCTGGTGGCTCCGGTGCCGACGCATGTCGTTATTGCCGGTTATGTCGGCGGCGGCGTGGCGCGCGGGATCTGCGTGGGGATCCTGGTCACGGCGATCTCGTTGTTCTTCGTGCCGCTGGTGATCCATTCCTGGTGGATCATTGCGCTGACACTGTTACTGACCGCGATCCTGTTTTCTCTGGGCGGTCTGCTGAACGCCGTGTTTGCAACAACGTTTGATGACATCAGCCTGATCCCGACCTTTGTGCTGACCCCGCTGACCTATCTGGGTGGCGTGTTTTACTCGCTTTCCCTGTTGCCGCCAATCTGGCAGGCGATCTCTAAGCTGAACCCGATCGTCTACATGATCAGCGGTTTCCGTTACGGTTTCCTGGGGATTTCTGACGTGCCGCTGGTGTTTACCATGAGCGTGCTGGTGGCATTTATCGCGGTGTTTTATTGGCTGGCGTGGTACTTGATCGAGCGCGGGCGTGGTCTGAGAAGTTGATTTTTTTGTGCTCCCTCCCCTGCGAAGGGGAGGGCTGGGGTGGGGTATCAAGGTCAAAAACTAAATTCGAAGTGTGCTTTAACTCATTGCTTTGTATTTAAAACCCCCTCCCATCCTTCCCCTTCGCAGGGGAAGGCGTTTTATCAAGCCACCTGAACCGGCACGGCTTTGGCGGTGCGTTTCAGTTGGTTTTCACCTTCGAAATAGGCCACTTTCGGTTTGTGCTGGCGGGCTTGTTCATCTGACATCTGCACGTAAGAACAGATGATCAGCAGATCGCCGACACAGGCACAACGCGCTGCCGCGCCGTTGACTGAAATAATACGCGAACCGCGTTCTGCCGCGATGGCGTATGTCGAGAAACGCTGACCGTTATCAACGTTATAAATATCAATTGCTTCGTATTCCAGAATGCCTGAGGCATCGAGAAAGTCCTGATCGATGGCGCAGGAGCCTTCGTAATGCAAATCTGCCTGAGTTACGTGAACCCGGTGCAGTTTGCCTTGCAGCATTGTACGTACCATTGCGTGTGACCCTTCGTGCGTAAATAGTCTGGGAACCCGCCGGGCTGACATAGCCAAATACTGATGTTTTCCGGCGGCCAACATAGTTGCCGATTTGACCTGCGCTGTCTACTGCGTCAGATCAACCTCCTGATTATCAATCAGTCTGGCTTTACCCAGCCAGGCCGCCATCAGGATCACCGCAGATGTGCTGTCGACGGACAACTCCTGCAAGGTTTTCGCATCACGGATAAACAGTTCGTCCGGCGTGAAACCCGCTTCGCGAAGTTGCTGCGCGGTTTCCTGCAACATTTCATCGACATGGCGCTCGCCCTGGCTCAGCCGTTCAGCCAGCGCATTCATGATTTTGTTAAGCTGGGGTGCGAGTTTACGTTCCTCGGCAGTCAGATAGCCGTTGCGTGAACTCAGTGCCAGACCGTCTTTAGCGCGCACAATTGGCACGCCCACTATCTCAATATCGTAGCCCATGTCTTCCACCATGGTGCGCAGCAGCGCCAGTTGCTGGAAGTCTTTTTGCCCGAAACAGGCCACCTGCGGCTGCACCAGATTGAACAGTTTGCTGACGATGGTGGAGACGCCACGGAAATGCCCCGGGCGGCTCGCGCCTTCCAGAATGGTGGAAATCACCGGCACATCAACCTGTGTTTGGGTTGCCAGACCTTTCGGATAGACTTCTGCCGGTGACGGTGCAAATACCAGATCCACGCCGCGTTTGTTCAGCTTCTCGCAGTCTTCCTGCAAGGTGCGCGGATAACGCTCGAGGTCATCCGGGCGCTCGAACTGCATCGGGTTGACGAAAATACTCACCACGACCACATCGCCGCGGGCTTTGGCTTCTTCCACCAGCGTCATATGGCCTTCGTGCAGATTGCCCATGGTCGGCACCAGCGCGATACGTTTGTTATTCTTACGAAAATCCCGGATTTCGCGACGCAGCAGCGCCACGCTGTCAATTATCAACACCAGCCTTCTCCCGATTATTTAAAGGAATGTTCTTCACCCGGATACACGCCTTGCGCGACCTGATCAACATACAAACGCACCGCGCCACGAATATCGCCTGCTTCGCTGAGGAAGTCTTTGGCGAATTTTGGCGTATGGCCGCCGGTAATGCCGAATGCGTCGTGCATCACCAGAATCTGGCCGTCGGTCACATTGCCTGCGCCGATGCCGATAACCGGAATACTGAGTTCTTCGGTGACGCGGCGTGCCAGATCGACCGGCACACATTCCAGCACCAGCAGTTGCGCACCCGCTTCTTCGAGCATCATCGCATCTTTGATCAGCTGATTGGCGGCGACTTCATCGCGACCCTGAACTTTGTAGCCGCCGAAAATATTCACCGACTGTGGCGTCAGCCCCAGATGGCCACACACCGGCACTGCGCGTTCGGTCAGCATTCTGACCGTATCACACAGCCAGCTTCCGCCTTCGAGTTTGACCATATTGCCGCCCGCGCGCATCAGCACGGCGGCGCTTTCAAACGCCTGCTCCGGCGTGGCGTAACTCATGAACGGCAGGTCAGCGAGCAATAACGCGTGAGGTGCGCCGCGACGCACACAACGCGTATGGTAAGCAATTTCTTCTACCGTCACTGGCAGGGTGGAATCCTGACCCTGAACGACCATGCCCAGAGAATCGCCAATCAGCATGACGCTGATCCCTTGTTCCGCAAACAGCTGCGCAAAACTGGCGTCATACGCGGTAATGGTCGCAAATTTATGTTTTTCCTGCTTCCATTGGCGAAGCTGGCTCAGCGTGGTTGGTTTCATGAACACGTTCCTTTGAATAATTCATCGGATGAATACGATGCCAGTATTCTACTGTATGAGCCGAAAGTCAGACAGCTTGTTTGATAACGGGCAGGATGATCTGTGTCTTAAGAAGTGATTAAGAAGCCTCGGCTATAATGGCAAAAACGGAGGGAACCATGCGAATTCTATTGATTGAAGACGACAAGATGATTGGCGACGGCATCAAAGCCGGGCTGGCGAAACTGGGTTTTACGCTCGACTGGTTTACCGACGGGCTGACCGGCAAGGCCGCGCTTGACAGTGCGCCGTACGATGCCGTGATCCTCGATTTAAGCCTGCCGGGTATGGATGGTATGCAGCTTTTGCGTGAATGGCGAAAGGCTGGCCGGGATACGCCAGTGCTTATCCTCACCGCGCGCGATGCGCTGGAGCAGCGCGTCGGCGGGTTGCAGGCCGGTGCCGATGATTATCTGTGTAAGCCATTCGCGCTGGTGGAAGTCGCAGCACGGTTGCAGGCGCTGATCCGCCGTCGCCACGGCGTGATAACGCCGAAGGTAACCCATGGCGCAGTGGAATTTGATCCCGCAGCCCGCAGTGTGACGCTCAACGGAGAAGCCGTGACGCTGACCCCGCGTGAAGTGACTGTGCTGGAGTTATTTCTTCGCAACAAAGGTCGTGTGCTGGCGCGTACGCTTATTCAGGAAAAGCTCTACAGCTGGGAAGACGAGGTCAGCAGTAACGCGGTGGAAGTCCATATTCACCATCTGCGCAGCAAACTTGGCAAAGGCTTTATTCGCACCGTGCATGGCGTGGGGTACACGCTCGGGGATGAGATAAAACCGGGTGAAGGAGGGGAAGCGTGAGGCGGCTGAAGAAACTGCAAAAGCTGAACAATCTGAGTCTGCGCCTGCGCCTTATCCTGCTTTTTTCCCTGCTGGCGCTGCTGACCTGGCTGATTGCCAGCGGTGTGGCGTGGCATCAGACCCGCAAACATATCAACGAAGTTTTCGATACCCAGCAGATGCTGTTCGCCAAACGTCTGGCTGCCACCGGCTTAGGCGACCGGCTCAATCTGCAAAAAGACACTGAGCTGCCGGACACTAAAAAATTGGTCCGCAAGGGCTCACGCGGCCATACCGATGACGACGCGCTGACGTTTGCCATCTTCAATCGTCACGGGCAGATGCTGCTCAATGATGGCGAGAACGGCAAACGCATCCGTTTTGACGGTGACACGCAGGGGTTTAACGATGTCGAGCTGAGAGGGGACAGCGATGTCTGGCGTATGGTCTGGCTGACTTCGCCGGACGGACAATATCGCGTCGCGGTCGGGCAGGAACAGGATTACCGCAATGATATGGCCTGGAGCCTGGTGAGTGGCCAGCTGACGCCGTGGCTGGCTTCGTTGCCCATTTTGTTACTGGCGCTGATTGTGATGGTGACGCTTGAACTGCGGCCGCTGCGCCGCGTGGCGGAAGGCTTGCGTCAGCGCTCGCCGGAAGATGCCGCGCCCATCGAGACTCATCAGTTACCCGGCGAGGTGTTGCCGCTGGCAAATGCGCTCAATTCTCTGTTTGACCGTACGAGTGAGATGCTGGTGCGTGAACGGCGGTTTACGTCTGATGCCGCTCACGAGCTGCGCAGTCCGCTGGCGGCTTTACGTGTGCAAACCGAAGTCGTACAGCTTTCCGGCGATGACGCTGAAATGCGCGACCATGCGCTGGAAAATCTGACGATCAGTATTGATCGCGCTACGCGGCTGGTGGATCAACTGCTGACACTTTCTCGGCTGGAAAGTTTTTCCACGCCTGAAGAGCTGGAATGTATCGACTGGCCTTCGCTGGTCGCTCAAAGTCTGGCGGAACAGGATTACCGCGCGCACGGCAAAGGTATCGAATTACGTTTTGAACAGCAGGGCGTTCCGCCTGAAATGCGTGGTCAGTCGCTGCTGCTTTCGCTGATGGTGCGCAATCTGCTGGATAACGCGATCCGTTATTCGCCAGCCGGAACCTGCGTGACGGTGCGACTGAAACCGTGGGGAATGACGGTTGAAGATCAGGGGCCGGGCATCAGCAATGAACATCTGGCAAGGCTCGGTGAGCGTTTTTACCGGCCACCGGGACAGGAACAAACGGGCAGCGGATTGGGGATTTCGATCGTACAAAGGATCGCGCAGTTACATCATCTGAACGTGGTTTATCAAAATAGAGCAGAAGGTGGGCTGGAAGTGCGGGTAAGTCGCTGAGCGACTTACCATTGGGTCAGACCGTTAAGCGGCACGCGGGCGAGCAGAGTTTGCAAGGTTTCGCCGTCAGGGAACACCAGTTCTGGTGCCAGATCGGCCAGCGGATACAGCATGAATTCGCGGTTTTTCATGTCGTAATGCGGCACCGTTAAACGCTCGGTGTTGATCACCTGATCGCCATAAATCAGCATATCAAGATCTAACGTCCGCGGCCCCCAGCGTTCGGCTTTGCGAACGCGTCCCTGATTTTGCTCGATCCCTTGTGTGCAATCGAGCAACTCTTCCGGCGGCAGCAGCGTATCGAGCGCCACCACAGCATTCAGATAATCAGGTTGATCCTGTGGCCCCAGCGGTTTACTGCGGTAAAACGGGGATGCGGCCACAAAGCGGGTGCGCGGCAAATGTGCCAGCGCCTCCAGCGCACAGTTTACCTGGTCAAGCGGACGGGCAAGATTACTGCCCAGAGCCAGGTAAACGCGGATCATTGACCGCCATCCTTGCGCGGCGCCCGTTTACGCGGACGGCGGGTACGTGCACGGCGTGCAGGTACAGCGTCGTCACCCAACGTACCGAGCATGCTTTTCTGCGATGCCGGTGTCGCTTCCTGGAACTCGCCCCACCACTGCGCCAGACTCTGCAATTCGCGGTGCTGTTCGACTTCAGCGCGCAGTACCAGTAAATCATACGCCGCGCGGAACTTAGGATGCTCCATCAGCTTGTGCGCACGTTTGCCCTGACGACGTGACAGGCGCAGTTGCAGCGCCCAGATATCACGTACCAGCGTGGTAATACGTTTTGGAATGGCCAGCGTACGGCATTGCTCGTCGAGCACATCGTTCATTGCCAGCGCGAAGGCGTCGTAATAGGTCAGACCGCCTTCCTGCGCCAGCTTCTGTGCATGCTCGATCACCGGATACCACAGCATAGCGGCGAACAGGAACGCCGGATTGACGCGCTGATCGTTATGCAGACGGTGGTCGGTATTTTTCAGCACCTGAATCAGAATGTGTTCCATCGGGCTGTCGCCTTGCTCAGTAAACTGGCGGGCAATCAGCGGGAACAACGGCTGGAACAGCTGGTATTCACAAAGCTTTTTATACGTCTCGTAACCGTAACCGGCCTGCAACAGCTTCAGGGATTCTTCGAACAGACGCGCTGGCGGGATTTCCTGTAACAGCGTTGCCAGACGTGGGATCGGTTCGGCCGTTTCCGGGCTGATTTTCATGTCCAGTTTGGCTGCGAAACGAACTGCGCGCAGCATACGCACCGGATCTTCACGATAACGGGTTTCAGGATCACCGATCAGACGGATGATGCCGTTTTCCAGGTCGCGCAGACCACCGGTGTAATCACGTACGGTGAAGTCCGCGACGCCGTAATACAGGCTGTTAATGGTGAAGTCACGGCGCTGGGCGTCGTCTTCAATGGTGCCGAAAATGTTGTCGCGCAGCAGCATGCCGTTCACAGCCTGCTGGGATACGTTTTTATCTTCGGTTTCTTCGTGCTGTTCATGGTGACCGCGGAACGTCGCCACTTCGATGATTTCCGGCCCAAACATCACGTGAGCCAGACGAAAACGACGACCAACCAGGCGGCAGTTACGGAACAGTTTGCGTACCTGATCCGGCGTTGCGTTGGTGGTGATGTCGAAATCTTTGGGTTTTTTATCCAGCAGCAAATCACGCACACCGCCGCCGACCAGGAAGGCTTCAAAGCCAGACTTGTTCAGGCGGTACAAGACTTTCAGGGCGTTTTCGCTGATATCACGACGAGAAATATTGTGCTCATCGCGGGGAATAATGGTCATCGCACGGGTTTCACCGGCGTAATCGAATGAGGGGCGCGGTTTCTGTACATGTTCGACAGAAGGGCGCGGAGCGCGCTGTATGTTGCGGTCGGCGCGCGGCTCGTTATTACGATCACCACGGTTATCGCTGCGTTCACCACGCGGCGGATAAGATGAAGAAGAGCGGCGGCTGTTGTTATTGCGGCGTTCGCCTCTGTTCGCGTTGTCTTCCCGACGGCCGCGATTTTCACGACGTTCAGGATTGTTTGCCTTCACATTGCCTTCGGCCACAGGAGACGGATCACGACGGGAATTCTCCTCGCGATTAGGTTCTCCATGAAGCGCGGCTTCGTCATGAACAGCCTTTTCTTCACGAACGACTTTATCTTCACGAACTAGCACCTTACGGCAAAAATTGGCTACTCGGGTAAAAATGGTACACCTCGATAGTGACTGAAAAAATTGACGTGACGCAAAAACAGCGGCTAATCATAGCTCACGACAGGCGCTTTGAGAATGCCGAAGTCACATCTGCTATGCATTAGCGCTCTGACGCGGTATCGCTGATGGTGTCCAGTGCGTTGTCGCCCAGCGTAATAATAAAGGCAAAGTGTAATCCTGCCAGTTTTCCGGCAACGTTTGCCCTAAAAATTTCAGCGCCTTAATGATAACCGGTCGCGGATCGCCTGCGGGCAGTGCCGGCGCGTGATTCTGCTTGGAAAGCTTGTTGCCTTCTTCATTCACCGCCAGTGGCAAATGCAGATATCCCGGCTGCGGATAACCCAGATGCCGGTACAGCGAAATCTGGCGCACGGTCGGTTCAATCAGATCCGCGCCGCGCACAATGTGATTCACGCCCTGAAAATGGTCATCGATCACTACTGCCAGATTATAGGCAAACAGCCCGTCGCGGCGACGGATAATAAAATCTTCTTCGGCCAGTTTAGGACTGGCCTGTAAATGCCCCTGAAAATCATCGTCAAAACCGTACACCGGCAACGTCTGATGCAGACGTATGGCCGCATTTTCCGGGCTGAGTTGCAGGCTGCGGCAGTGGCCGTCATAGGTGCCACCGATTTGCGCAATACGCTGGCGGGTACAGGTGCAGTAATAACTTTTTTGCTGCTGATACAGCCAGTCCAGCACGTCGCGGTAAGCGCCGTGACGTTTTGACTGCCAGAGTACATCGCCATCCCATTCCAGCCCGTAACGCTCCAGCGTTCTCAGGATACGGTCAGCAGAACCGGGGATTTCACGCGGCGGATCGATATCGTCAATGCGCACTAACCAGATGCCATTTTGTGAGCGGGCGTGCAGATAACTGCCGAGAGCGGCGATCAGGGAACCAAAATGAAGGTCACCGGAAGGTGAGGGGGCGAAACGGCCTGTGTAGTGTTGTTCTTGCGGCATACGAATGGGGACAGCGTTAAAAGGGAACGCGGTGCATGACGCACCGCGTGGAACCCGGGGACTTAGCCAGCCATCTGCTTTTCGCGGATTTCTGCCAGAGTCTTACAGTCGATACACAAATCAGCGGTAGGACGGGCTTCAAGACGGCGGATGCCAATCTCAACACCACAGGAATCGCAATAGCCGAAATCCTCGTCTTCCACTTTTTTCAGTGTTTTTTCAATCTTTTTGATCAGCTTACGTTCACGGTCACGGTTACGCAGTTCGAGGCTGAATTCTTCTTCCTGAGCGGCACGGTCTACCGGATCAGGGAAGTTTGCGGCTTCATCCTGCATGTGTGAAACGGTACGATCGACTTCATCCCTGAGCTGATTGCGCCATGCTTCAAGAATCTTTTTGAAGTGAGCCAGCTGAGCGTCGTTCATATACTCTTCGCCCGGCTTCTCTTGATACGGCTGCACCCCAGCGATAGCGAGAATGCTCAAGGACGACGTCTTACGGGTTTGGCCTTCTTGCATGATGCTTCTCCTACATAACACGCACTATGTTCATCCACTTTTCCCGTTCCGGCATAGCCGCAACGTACAGGCTTCGAACATTTCGATCCCCAACGGGGGAAAAAATCAGGCCGCTATAAATAACAGAAGGCAACGAGGTTGGCAATTATTCATCGCAGGTGCTTGACAAGCCTGTGAGGAAAAGCGTATTCGCGACCTGTTTTTTATGCCGCCGACAGGTTATTACAGGGTTATCCGAACTCTTTATGTTCACTGGCTGATATTGCCAGCAGCGGTAACCTTTTTGTGAGGCGCATACCCTCAGCAGAAAGTTCAGCACTGTAGCACATCACTTCGACACCCTTGTTTTGGACATACTTCAGTAAATCGGTATAACGCGGATCAATATGGTGTGCAGCGGATACGCTTTCAATACCTGAATGTAAAACAGCGAAGAAAAGTACCGCCCGCTGCCCCTGCTCTGCCATCGACTGTAACTCGCGTAAATGCTTCTGACCGCGCAGTGTGACTGCGTCGGGGAAGAATCCCAACCCCTCCTGCAGCAACGTGACAGATTTCACTTCAATATAGCAGTCCGGTTGATTTTCTGCCTGTAACATCAAGTCTATACGGCTGTTTTCGGCGCCGTATTTTACTTCTGTTGTTAATTTACTGTAACCGGATAATTCCGGTATTTGCTGTTCATTGATTGCCTCACGGACCAGTTGATTGGCCCGCAGCGTATTGACGCAAATCCAGTGTTTTTGTTGGGTTTCGGTCAGTTCCCAGCTGTGTGGATATTTACGTTTGAGATTGTCCGAGGTGGAATACCAGACGGTGTCGCCGGGAGTCGCGCAACCGGTCATCGCGCCGGTGTTGGCGCAGTGCAAGGTCAGTTCCGTGCCGTCCGGCGTAATCACGTCAGCGAGAAACCGTTTGTAACGTTTGATCAGCGTAGCCGATTGAAGCGCAGGCTCGAAGTGCATGAAAGTTTCCGTGTGAAATGTTCTTGTTAAAAAGAGGGCTAAAAGAGATCAGGTTGCCTGCGTATCGCCCAGCGGCCAGGTTTGCAGGCAGTGATAACGGGTGCGCCCCCGCTCAAACAGGGATTCGTACAAACTGAATTCTGTGGCGTCCAGTTGCCAGCCAGGTGTGGCCGGAGGAACCGCGACCGGACGGGTCGCATTGCGGTACAGCGACACATGCGGATGAAACGGCAGTGTACTCTGATGACAACCGTTGCGCGCAGCGTGAGATCGCAATACGGACGCCAGTTGCAACAAGGCATTGGGCGCGCGTTTTGTGCCAATCCATACCACGCCGGAGCCCGGCCAGTGGCCAATATCATCCAGTACTACGCTGAATTTCTGTCCCTGAATGCGCCCGGCGACGCGGGTCAGCGCGGCCTCTTTGAGGGCGCTGACTTCACCGAGAAACGCCAGCGTAATATGCAGATTAGCGGCTGTGACGGGGCGGCCAGTGTCCGCCGGGAAGTGGTCCGCGCGCCACTTAATCACCTGCTTTTGCATTTTTGCGGGCAGCGATAAGGCGAAAAACAGGCGGCGTTCGGCAGACATAGAGATTCCTGTGAAGACAAATCACGGCAACATGCCGGATGTGGGGCTAAATGCTACAATGCCCGCCGTTTAAAGTTAACTCTCATGGAGCATTCATTGTCTTCTTTGCCGGTCAGCGCCGTACTCGAACCGCTTTTAGCTGCACTGCAACAGGCTCAGCAGGTGCTGTTGCTTGCGCCAACCGGTGCCGGTAAATCCACCTGGCTGCCGTTGCAGTTGCTGAAACAGGCCAACCTGTCGGGTAAGATCCTGCTGCTTGAGCCGCGCCGTCTGGCGGCGAAAAATGTCGCTTTCCGTCTGGCGCAGCAACTGAATGAAACGCCGGGGCAGACAGTGGGGTATCGCATGCGTGCAGAAAGCAAAACCAGCGCGGCGACCCGTCTTGAAGTGGTGACCGAAGGCATTCTGACCCGCATGGTACAGGCTGATCCCGAACTGACCGGCGTGTCGATGGTGATCCTCGATGAATTCCATGAGCGCAGTTTGCAGGCCGATCTGGCGCTGGCATTGTTGCTCGATGTGCAGAATGCGCTGCGCGATGATTTAAAAATTCTGATTATGTCGGCCACGCTCGACAACCTGCGCCTGTCTTCTTTACTGCCGGATGCGCCAGTGATTGAATCCGCAGGCCGCAGTTTTCCGGTCGACAGGCAGTATCTTTCTCTCGCGACACACGAACGGCTGGATGAAGGCGTGGCGCGGGTAGTCAGCCGTCTGATGAGTGAAAATCACGGCTCGATGCTGCTGTTTTTACCCGGTGTGGCGGAAATCACCCGTGTACAGAATTTGCTGACCGGCAGACTGACGGACGACGTCGATCTCTGCCCGTTGTACGGTGCGCTGTCGCTGGAACAACAGCAAAAAGCCATTCAGCCCTCACCGGCCGGACGCCGCAAAGTGGTGCTGGCGACGAATATTGCTGAAACCAGTCTGACCATCGAAGGTATCCGTCTGGTGGTCGACAGTGGTCTGGAGCGCAGCGCGCAGTTTGACCCGCGCAGCGGCCTGACGCGGCTGGTAACACAACGTATCAGCCAGGCGTCGATGACCCAACGTGCGGGCCGTGCAGGTCGTCTGGAGCCGGGCTTGTGCTGGCATCTTTTCAGCAAAGAGCAGGCGGAACGCGCCAGTGCTCAGGCGGAAGCCGAAATTCTGCAAAGTGACCTGAGCAGTTTCTGGCTCGAGTTGTTGCAGTGGGGCTGTCAGGATCCGGCGCAACTTCAGTGGCTGGATATGCCGCCCCCCGCTTCGCTGTCTGCCGCAAAAAATCTTTTACAGCAGCTTGGCGCAACCGATGCGCAGGGCAAACTCACCACTGCCGGACAACGCATGGCCCGGCTTGGCTGTGAGCCGCGGCTGGCGGCGATGCTGATTTCTGCCACAGCACAAAGTCCCGATGCGCTGGCAACGTCGGCGCTGCTGGCGGCAATGCTTGAAGAACCGCCACGCGGCGGATTACCGGATATGGATTACTGGTTCAGCCGTCCGCAGGGAAACTGGCAGCGGCGGGCAAAACAACTGGCGCAGCGTACCGGCGCGAAAAGCGGTGAGCCTGATGCTTCGCTCGCGCCGTGGTTACTGGCGCGGGCGTTCAGCGATCGTATTGCCCAGCGTCGCGGCGAAGATGGCCGTTATCTGCTGGCGAACGGACTGGGGGCGTCCTTGCCGCAGGATGACGGATTAACCCGCGCACCGTGGCTGGTCGCGCCGCAGTTATTACAGGGCAACAACAGCCCGGATGCCCGTATTTTGCTGGCGATCACGCTGGATATTTCGCAACTTCCGTCGCGCCTGCCGGATGTCGTCAAAGAACAGACGGCGGTAGAATGGGATGAAGAAAAAGGCACGCTGCGCGCCTGGCGCCGCTGGCAGATCGGGCGTCTGGTGCTGAAAGCCAATCCGCTGGCAAAGCCGGACGACGGAGAGCTGCAACAGGCGCTGATCGACTGGATCCGCACGCAGGGTTTGCAGGCGCTGAACTGGCCGGTCGCCGCGGAGCAATTGCGCGTGCGGCTTCTTTGCGCCGCAAAATGGTTGCCGGAAGCCGACTGGCCTTCGGTTGACGATCAGGCTTTGCTCGACGGTCTGGAACGCTGGTTACAGCCTTCTTTACAGGGTGTACGTTCGCTGAAATCGTTGCAGCAGGTTGATTTACATGATGCCTTGCTAAGGCTGCTTGACTGGCAACAGCGTCAGCGTCTGGACAGCGCGTTGCCGACTCATTACACCGTGCCGACTGGCAGTCGTCTGCCAATCCGTTATCATGCAGACCAGCCACCGGCGCTCTCGGTGAGAATGCAGGAGATGTTCGGCGAGCAGCGTAGCCCGCAACTGGCGGAAGGGCGTGTTGCTGTGGTGCTGGAACTGCTGTCACCGGCACAGAGGCCGTTGCAGATCACCGCCGATCTGGCGGCATTCTGGCAGGGTTCTTATCGCGAAGTGCAGAAAGAAATGAAAGGGCGCTATCCGAAACATCCGTGGCCGGACAATCCGGCGCAGGCATTGCCGACGCGCCGTACCAAGAAGTCTTCAGCGCCATGATGAAATGTGCATGGAAAGAACAATTTTTCAGACATTTCTTCTGGGCGAAACATAAAGCGGGGCACAGAGTAAGCGCCTTGCGGCCTGAACTTCAGGCCAGATAGACTATCCATTTGAAATCAAAAATGAAAATGACTCAGCTAAGCAGAATCATTATGACGAACACAGCAGCACGTTGGGAGATTGACTGATGTCTGGCGATGATCGCGAGCCGATTGGCCGTAAAGGTAAACCTGCCGGGCGCAAGCCCGCGCGGGCTCGTCCCGTTCGCCGTAGCCGCCGGGATGACGACTACGAAGAATACGAAGAGGAAATCGATGACGAGTATGAGGATGATGATGACTACGAAGAAGAACGGGAGTCACGCATGAGCCGTAAAGCCCCGCCGCGTAAAGCGAACAAAGGCGGGAAGAAAAGCGCCAGGCGCCGTCTGTTCTGGTTATTAGTCAAACTGTTTGTCGTCTTCCTGATTTTGCTGGGGATTTACGCGGTTTATCTCAACAAGCAAATTCATGACCGCATCGATGGCGGCAAAGTCTGGCAGTTACCTGCGGCAGTGTATGGTCGTCAGGTCAATCTTGAGCCGGACATGCAAATCAGCAAAGCTGAAATGGTCGGATTGCTGGAAGGCACGCAGTATCGCGAAGTGACGCGCATAACCCGTCCGGGCGAGTTTACGGTTCACGCGAATTACATTGATTTGCTGCGCCGTCCGTTTGATTTTCCGGAAGGAAAAGAAGGGCAGGTCAACGCCCGCCTGATGTTTGACGGCAACAGCCTTTCCGAGATTAAAAACCTGGATAACCAGCGTGATTTCGGTCTGTTCCGCCTCGATCCGCGTCTGATCACTATGTTGCAGGCGTCCAACGCCAACGGTGAACAGCGTCTGTTCGTGCCACGTTCCGGCTTCCCTGATTTGCTGGTCGATACGCTGCTGGCCACGGAAGACCGTCATTTCTATGAGCATGACGGTATCAACTTCTATTCCATCGGTCGTGCCGTGGTGGCTAACCTCACCGCCGGTCATGCGGTGCAGGGGGGGTCAACGCTGACGCAACAGTTGGTGAAAAACCTGTTCCTGACCAACGAACGTTCGCTGAGCCGTAAAGCGCGTGAAGCGGTGATGGCGATCCTGCTGGATGCAGATTACAGCAAAGACCGCATTCTTGAGCTGTATCTGAACGAAGTGTATCTCGGCCAGAGCGGTTCTGATCAAATCCGCGGTTTCCCGCTGGCAAGCCTGTATTACTTTGGCCGTCCGGTGAACGAACTGAGTCTGGATCAGCAGGCATTGCTGGTGGGTATGGTGAAAGGTGCCTCGCTGTATAACCCGTGGCGTAATCCGCAAATGGCCTTGCAGCGTCGTAATCTGGTGCTGCGTTTGCTGGTTGATCAGAAAGTTATCGATCAGGAACTGTATGACATGCTCAGCGCGCGTCCGCTGGGCGTGCAGCCGAAAGGCGGGGTGATTTCGCCGCAGCCTGCGTTTATGCAGATGGTGCGTCAGGAACTGCAGGCTAAACTGGGCGATAAAGTTCAGGATATGTCCGGGGTGAAAATCTTCACCACGCTGGATCCGATTTCTCAGGATGCGGCGGAAAAAGCGGTCGAGGAAGGCATTCCGTTACTGCGTAAGAAAAGCGGTTTGAATGATATCGAGACGGCGATGGTGGTGGTTGACCGTTATACCGGTGAAGTGCGGGCGATGGTCGGCGGCGCGGAAACGCAGTTCGCGGGCTTCAACCGTGCGATGCAGGCGCGACGTCAGGTCGGCTCGCTGGCGAAACCGGCGACCTATCTGACCGCGTTGTCTCAGCCGGATAAATACCGGCTCAATACCATCCTTGCCGATCAGCCGCTGACGTTGAAACTGGCAAATGGTCAGACATGGTCGCCGAAAAACGATGACCATCAGTTCCGCGGTCAGGTTCTGTTGGTGGATGCCCTGGCGCGCTCGATGAACGTCCCGACAGTCAATCTGGGGATGGCCGTTGGTCTCGACAACATCACCAAAACGCTGATTGATCTGGGGATCCCTAAAGAGTCGCTGAACCAGACGCCATCAATGTTGCTGGGTGCGATTGCGTTAACGCCAATGGAAGTTGCGCAGGAATACCAGACCATTGCCAGTGGCGGCAACAAAGCGCCACTGTCAGCGGTACGCTCAGTGATTGCGGAAGACGGCACCGTGCTCTATCAGAGCTTCCCGCAGGCTGTGCGCGTGATCCCTTCTCAGGCAGCGTATCTGACGTTGTATGCCATGCAGCAGGTAGTGCAGGAAGGGACCTCGCGCGCACTGGCGAACAAGTTCCCGAAACTGCATCTGGCGGCGAAAACCGGTACGTCGAACGAACTGCGTGACAGCTGGTTTGCCGGTATCGATGGCAATCAGGTAGCGATCACCTGGGTAGGCCGCGACAACAACGGCCCGTCCAAACTGTGGGGTTCTACCGGTGCGCTGGTGCTTTACGGACGGTATCTGGAAAACGGCACACCTCAGCCCCTGGATCTGCAAATGCCGGAAGGCATCAGTACGATGAATATTGATGGCAGCGGTAACTTTGTCTGTGGCAACAGCGGTGGCTTGCTGGGCGGCAGTGGCGCGGTGCGTTCAATCCCGGTCTGGACTGATTCGCCGGACGCCATGTGTCAGGCTTCTGTGAGCGCTGTTCAGCAACAGCAACAACAGATCCAGCAGCAACAGCAACAGCAACAACAGCAGCAGCAATCCGGACAGCAGCAACAGCCACAATCTCAGGATGAGAAGAAAGACAGCAACGGCGTGGCGGGCTGGATCAAGGATATGTTTGGTTCAGGCAACTGATAATTAATTGATTCCGTAAACCTAAAAAGGGCGCAATGAAAATTGCGCCCTTTTTTATTTGTCATTCTTAATCCAAATTTACCCACCCCATTTCACATTTCCAGCAAGCAAGTCACATTCATTCCCGTTTAATTTATAAGCGTTTTTACCCACGTTTAACATGAGGATACTTTTTATTCATTCGGAAAAACCATGCATTAAATAGGCTTGCAGCCGCGTAAGCATTGAGCATAATATGCAACGTTCATAATAATAATTATCGTTTACATTCCCATTACTCTTCCAGAGATTATGCAATGGCTTCTCAATGCTCGCTTTCAACTTCAGTCCAAAAAGGTGCATTTAAGCGCCGGACGTTAGCTTTAACCCTCGCCGCTGCGCTCGGCTCTGCCGCGTTTTATGCGAGTGCAGCCACCACCGCCCCGGCAAAAGAAGACACTATAAACGTGACCAGCTCGGCAATGGCCGAAGCGGCGCCCGAATCTGCGTGGGGGCCGGCGGCCACTATCGCGGCAAAACACAGCGCGACCGGCACAAAAACCGACACGCCACTGGTGAAAACGCCACAATCTATTTCCGTGGTGACCCGTGAAGAAATGGACATGAAACAGCCTGCTTCAGTAAAAGAAGCCTTAGGCTACACGCCGGGCGTTTTCGCCAGCCGTGGCAGTTCCTCCACCTATGATGCGATCGCTATCCGCGGTTTCACATCGGTGAACACCAACCAGTATCTCGATGGCATCAAACTTCAGGGTGACAACTATTCTGAAGTGTCGATGGATCCGTACATGCTCGAGCGTGTTGAAGTGCTGCGCGGGCCGTCTTCCGTTCTGTACGGTAAGAGTAATCCGGGCGGTGTAGTCAGCATGGTCAGTAAACGCCCGACCACTGAACCGCTGAAAGAAGTGCAGTTCAAAATGGGTACAGACAACCTGTACCAGACCGGCTTTGATTTCAGCGACGCCATCGACGACGCGGGCGTGTATTCCTACCGTCTGACCGGCGTGGCGCACAGCCAGGATACTCAGCAGGAGATGGCGAAAGAGAAACGCTACGGTATTGCGCCGTCTTTCACCTGGCGTCCTGATGATAAAACCAGCTTCACTTTCCTGAGCAACTTCCAGAACGATCCGGATGCCGGTTTCTACGGCTGGTTACCGCGTCAGGGCACCGTGGTGCCGTATTACGACGCCAACGGAAAAGCACACAAGTTGCCGACCGACTTCAACGAAGGCGAAGAAAGCAACAAGATGTCCCGCAACCAGAAAATGGTCGGTTACAGCTTCGAACACGGCTTTAACGACACCTGGACCGTGCGTCAGAACCTGCGTTACACCAAACTCGATACCCAATACAAAGGCGTTTACGGCACCGGTTATGTCGGGAATGGCGTGATGAGCCGCGCGTACGTTCAGTCAAAAGAGAAACTGGCTAACTTCGATGTGGATACCCAGGCGCAGGCTAAATTTGCCACCGCAGATGTCGATCACACCTTGCTGATGGGTGTGGATTACATGCGTATGCGTAACGACATTGATGCCGATTATGGTTCCGCCAGTAATCTGAACATGAGCAACCCGCAGTACGGCAACAGTAATGTGTCCTTGTACTTCCCGTATGAAGTTCTCAACCGTCAGGAGCAAACCGGTCTGTACGCACAGGATCAGGCGGAATGGAACAAGTGGATCCTGACCGTCGGCGGTCGTTACGATTTCGCAAAAAGCTCGACGTTTACCCGTTCAAGCAACAGCGCTACGCAAATTAATGACCAACAGTTTACCTGGCGCGGCGGTCTGAATTACCTGTTTGATAACGGTATCTCCCCGTACTTCAGCTACAGCGAATCCTTTGAACCGACAGCGGGTTCTAACAAGGATGGGAAGCCGTTTGATCCATCAATCGGTAAACAGTACGAAGCGGGTGTGAAATACATTCCTAACGATCGTCCGATCAGTCTGACGGCGGCCGTATATCAGCTGACGAAAACCAAAAACCTGACCAACGATCCTACCGATCAGACGAATACCTTCAGCGTTCAGTCAGGTGAGATTCGTTCCCGTGGTCTGGAACTGGAAGCGAAAGCCGCACTCAACGCCAACATCAACATGACGGCGTCTTACACCTATACCGATGCGAAGTACACGCACGACCTTGCTTATGAAGGCAAGCGTCCTGCTGAAGTGCCTGCGAACATGGCATCACTGTGGGCGGATTACACCTTCCACGAAACTGCACTGAGCGGCCTGACTGTGGGTTCCGGCGTTCGTTACTTCGGTTCAACCTCCAGCTTCTACACGACGGGCGATAAGACTAACGAAGCCTTTAATGTTGCCGGTTACACACTGGTTGATGCGACGATCAAATACGATCTCGCACGCTTTGGTCTGCCGGGTTCTTCCGTTGGCGTGAACGTCAATAACCTGCTGGATCGTGAGTATGTGGCAAGCTGCTACCGCGATTACGCCTGTTACTGGGGCGCGGAGCGTCAGGTGGTTGCCACCGCAACCTTCCGTTTTTAAGAGTCTTCGAATAGTCAGTATGTAAGCACTAAAATCCGGGCACGCAGGTCGTGCCCGTTTCCTGTTCTCAACCCGATGTCGACGTAGAAAATCTTATGCCTGATAACAACGTACATCCGTCTTCCCCGCTGCCAGACAGCGTCTTCCGCCTGCAGGACGTGAGTTTCAGCGTCCCGGGACGCACGCTTCTCGCGCCATTATCCCTGACCTTTGCGCAGGGGAAAGTGTGTGGCCTGATTGGTCACAACGGGTCAGGAAAGTCGACGTTATTAAAAATGCTCGGGCGGCATCAGTCTGCGACATCTGGAACGATTTACCTCAATGACACGCCGCTGGCGCAGTGGGACAGCAAAGCCTTTGCGCGTCAGGTTGCCTATTTGCCGCAGCAGCTCCCCGCCGCAGAAGGCATGACAGTGCAGGAACTGGTGGCGATTGGCCGCTATCCGTGGCACGGCGCACTGGGTCGTTTCAAACATCAGGATAAAGAAAAGGTCGAAGAAGCCATTGCGCTGGTCGGCCTCAAACCGTTCGCCCGGCGTCTGGTGGACAGCCTCTCCGGCGGCGAACGTCAGCGTGCCTGGCTGGCGATGATGGTGGCGCAGGACAGCCGTTGCCTGCTGCTCGATGAACCGACCTCTGCGCTGGATATCGCCCATCAGAAAGATGTGCTGGCCTTGATCCAGCGTCTGAGCCGTGAGAAGGGCTTAACCGTGATCGCCGTGCTGCATGATCTGAACATGGCTGCCCGCTATTGCGATCAACTGATGGCGCTGCGCGGTGGTGAAATGATTGCCCAGGGCGCGCCGGAAGAGATGATGCGCGGCGATGTACTGGAACAGATTTATGGCATTCCGATGGGTATTCTGCCGCATCCTGCGGGTGGCGCGCCGGTGAGCTTCGTATACTGATATGTCTGATATTTCAAATTTTTCCGGAATCACCCGTCGTCGTCTGTTGCAGATGATGGCGCTTTCTCCGTTGCTGACCTCGGTGCCTGCGCTGTCGGCATCGCGTCCCGATCTCAGCCGCATTATTGCTCTCGAATGGTTACCGGCTGAACTGCTGATCGCACTCGGCGTGATGCCGCTGGCGATTGCCGATATCCGTAATTACAACACCTGGGTGGTTGAACCACCGCTGGCACCGGGCGTGATTGATGTCGGTCAGCGTACCGAACCCAATATGGAACTTATCCAGCAGCTAAAACCTTCGCTGCTGCTGATCACCGCCGGTTATGGTCCGACGACCAGTCAGCTCGAATCCATCGCGCCGGTTCTGGGTGTCAAAGCCAATGACGGTTCGGCAAAACCGCTCAATCTGGCCATCAGTTCCCTGCATAAACTGGCGGATCGTCTCGGTTTACAGGATCGCGCCGAAACGCATTTGCAGCTGTACCGTGACACGCTGCTGCAAACCCGCGAACAGCTGAAGCCGGTCGCGCAGCAGCCGCTGCTGTTAATCACCTTTATTGATACGCGCCACGTTCTGGTGTTTGGCATGGGCAGCATGTTCCATGAAGTGATGGGTGAGCTCGGGCTGACCAACGCCTGGGCCGGGGAAGGCAGTTTCTGGGGCAGCGTATCGGTCGGCGTCGAGCGCCTGACCAGTATTAAAAACGCCCGCGTATTGTGTTTCGAACACGACAACGCCGACATGATGGAGGCAGTAGCAAAAACGCCGCTGTGGAAATCCATGCCGTTTGTGCGCGCGAACCAGTTCAGCATCGTGCCCGCCGTCTGGTATTACGGAGCAACCTTCAGCGCGATGAATTTCTGTAAAATTCTCACCAGCACTCTGGGGAAACCGGTATGAACCGCCGTTCACTCAGCGTTTCGCTGACTCTCCTTATACTTCTGGCGCTGGCCGCCGGTGTGCTCAGTCTCTACAACCTGAATCAGCAACTGCCTTATGCACAGTGGCGCGGGGCGTTGTGGCAGCCTGATATCGATAATGTCCAGCAGATGCTTTTCCATTACAGCCTGCTGCCGCGCGTCGCTGTGGCCTTGCTGGCCGGTGCCGGGCTGGGGCTGGTTGGTTTGCTGTTCCAGCAGGTATTACGTAATCCGCTGGCAGAGCCCGCGACGCTGGGTGTTTCGGCAGGCGCGCAGCTCGGCCTGACGGTCGCCACGTTGTGGGCACTGCCGGGCGGGATGATCACCCAGCAGTTTGCCGCCATGGCTGGCGCGGTGGTGATTGGTGCACTGGTGTTCGGCATCGCCTGGGGCAAACGCATGTCACCGGTCACGCTGATCCTCGCCGGTCTGGTGCTGGGCTTGTATTGCGGAGCGGTGAATGGCCTGATTGGCATCTTCAACTACCAGAACCTGCAAAGTCTGTACATGTGGAGCAGCGGGGCGCTGAACCAGCAGGACTGGGATATCGCGAACTTCCTGCTGCCGCGGGTGATTATCGTCTGGCTGCTGGCGTTTCTGTTGCAGCGTCCGATGACGCTCCTGGGGCTGGATGATGGCGTCGCCAAAAATCTTGGCCTCGGCCTGTCAGCGGCGCGTCTTGCTGTGCTGACGCTGGCGATTTTAATGAGTGCGCAACTGGTCAATGCGGTCGGGATCATCGGTTTTATCGGCCTGTTTGCCCCGCTTCTGGCGAAAATGCTCGGTGCACGTCGTCTGGCTGCACGGCTGATCATTGCGCCGGTTATCGGTGCGCTGCTGCTTTGGCTTACCGATCAGGTGATGCAAACCCTCACCACCTTTTGGATGGAGATTCCTACCGGTGCCGCGACAGCGCTGGTGGGCGCGCCGCTGCTGTTATGGCTGCTGCCGCGTTTACGCAATAACATGACACCGCCGCCAATGGATCAGGGCGATCACGTACCGGTTGAACGTCAGCATCTGGTGCGCTGGGTGTCACTGGCGCTCGCCGTGCTGTTACTCGGGCTGATGGTTGCACTGATGGCCGGACGCAATGCCACTGGCTGGAGCTGGTCCACCGGTGCAGATTTACAGGCGCTGCTGCCGTGGCGTTTGCCGCGCGTGATGGCGGCGCTGGCTGCGGGTATTATGCTGGCGTCATCCGGTGTGCTGATCCAAAAACTGACCGGTAATGCGATGGCAAGCCCGGAAGTGCTGGGGATCAGTTCCGGTGCGGCGACCGGCGTGGTGGTGATGATGTTTATCGTCCCGGACGATGCCTTTGTCTGGCTGCTGCCTGCGGGCAGTGCGGGTGCGGCGCTGACGTTGCTGGTGATTATGGTGGCCTCGGGGCTGCGAAGTTTTTCGGCCGAACGTATGTTACTGACCGGTATCGCGCTCAGTACCGCTTTCACCACGCTGATGACGTTGCTGCTGGCGAGCGGCGATCCGCGAATGGGTGGCCTGCTGACCTGGCTTTCAGGTTCAACCTATTCCGTATCCGCTGAAGCCGCCTGGCGAACGCTGATTCTGGCCGGGGTGCTGATGGTTCTTGTGCCATTCTGCCGCCGCTGGATAAATATTTTACCGCTGGGGAGCGTGACCGCGAAATCAGTCGGACTGGCGCTGACGCCTACCCGCCTGGCGATTTTACTGCTGGCGGCGGTGATGACTGCGGCGGCAACGCTGACTGTCGGGCCGCTGAGTTTTGTCGGGCTGATGGCACCCCATATGGCGCGCATGATGGGCTTTCGCCGGGCGGTTCCGCAGTGGATGGTCGCCAGTATTCTCGGCGGGTTGTTGATGGTCTTTGCGGACTGGTGCGGACGGATGATCATTTTCCCGGATCAGATCCCGGCTGGTCTGCTCGCCACCTTTATCGGTGCGCCGTACTTTATTTATCTGCTGAGAAAGCAGGCGAATTAACAAAAAAGGGCGCTCCGGTGAGCGCCCTTAATATCGTCAGTGTGGACTTAAAAGTTAACTTTCACGCCTACGGCTGCCTGATAATTGGTGTAATCGTTCTCGCCAATATAAGAGCCAGCCTGTCCCCAAATCTGCATATTTTCAGCGGCTTTTCCGGTCAGGCCGACACGTAACCCGTAGCGATTTTCCGGCATATCATTACTCACGGCATCACCGTTAAAGTTCAGGGAGTCAACGTACTGACCGTTTTCCCAATTCGCTTCAACGTAAGGGATCAGGGCATTGTTATCCGTGATACTCCGGTTTGATAAGCGAACCCCAGTCCGGCTTAGCAATGAATCGTCAGTGCCACCAGCGATTCGGCTGCCATTGGTTTCGGTATGATTTTCACTGTCATAGCGGTTATAGATGACCTGCACCTGAGGCTCAACCGTCCATTCACGGGATGAGGACTGGCCGAAAGCCAACAGATATCCTGTTTCCACTGAAGCCTGTACACCCTGGCTGCTGTAGTTTTCCGGGTCCAGACCGTTGCCTTGTACGCTATTGTCATACCAGGCATATTGCGCCCAACTGTCGACATACCAGCCTTTCTGATATTTCGCATCCTGATACCAGGTGGCGTAGGCGCCGAGGCTGTAACCGTTGACCTTACCGGTTGCTCTGTAATGACTACCGTCAGCATTAGATTTGGTTCTGCTGTCCCCTATACCCGCCATAATACCTAACTGGTACTGGCCACCCTGTATTGTATCCTCAGTCAGGAGGCTGGTTCCCAATTGCAGGGTTGTAATGTTGGTATCCAGTGACAAATCACCGTCCGCAGCATTGAGACTGGTGGCGTCATTATGAATCAGTAGCCATGCACGTTCATCGCTGCTCTTTTGTGCGGTGCCCCGGTCATGCAACTGCAAAGTGAACATACGCTGTGCCGCCAGCTGGTTACCGAGATAAGCGCCGGTTTCAGGACGATAAAGCGATGGTTCAGGAACCGGAACCGGATCGGGAATTGGGTCAGGGGTCGGAACCGGATCGGGAATTGGGTCAGGAGTCGGTTCGGGAGCAGGATCAGGGACAGGATCCGGTTCAGGCGTTGGGTCTGGGGCGGGTGTCGGATCCGGCGTTGCTGCTGACATCAGATACCAACTCCCATCGTTTTCATTTTGAAATAAATTGTATTCATAAGCCCCGGCAACCGCACGATTTCCCAGCGAGAACTGCCCGGCAGAAGTGCCACCGACACTGATCACTTCCATACCTTGCAGGGTTTCCGACCCCATTCCGCCGATATTATTGACGGTCAGGGAGGATTGCCCGTAGCTATTACCCTGAATCACCAGTTTATCGGTAAGAGATTCATCGCCGCCAAGCTCACTGTTGATAACAACAGCGCCGTTATCACCTGTATAGTCGCCAGCAATGATATAGGTATTTCCGGTCTGCCCCCCGCCCAGCAACAATGTGCCGGCGTTATTCATATTCCCTTGTAACGTTGTCGTACCTGCTGCTGCCGATTCATTGCCGGCCAGGGCGTTATAGGCCATAACGGTACCGCTGTTATGAATGTCGCCCGTGACCGTACCCGTTGAAGCAAACCAGGCACTTTCCGCGATATTAATTTCTGGTGTCGTCAGGGAACCCGTTGTATCAACCAACATTCCTCCACCGCTATTAATCAGGGTCTTACCTGCCGAGGTGACATTGCCGCTCAGGGTCAGCACGCCGCTGTTAACAAGCAATGTGGATTCATCGCTGCCGGTGAGATTGATATCACCGGACAGCGTCCAGGCATTGCCATCCATCGTCAGTGTTTTGAACCCCGTGCTGGCAGAAGAGCCGGTAAAGTTGGCATCTTCAGTACCCGTTTCATAAAGCATCAGGGTGTTAGTGTCGGCGGTGCTGCTGATAACGTCGCCATTGAGCATGGATCCGGTACTCAGTGTCAGTGAGTTGCTGCCTGTGCCTGAGAAACGAATAGCGGCTTCTTGTCCGGTGATAGTTCCGTAATTAGTAATGTCGAAACTTGCGGTATCCGAAATTGCAATGCCTGAACCCTGCTCAGAGCTTATTATTCCCCCGGCCTGATTGATAATTGCCCCTTCGGCATTTCCCCTGCCGACAACGCCATTTACCCTGCCGGTGATAATTCCTGAATTCAGCAGCTGGCTTTGCGGATCTCCGGCTGTTTTGGCGTTGAAAACCACGCCATAGCCTGTGCTTTCTACCTGACCAACTTCACTGTTGTTAAAGTCTCCTCCGCTATTAAAATAGACAGCCGTGCGTGTACTGTCAGGGTTCGATGCGGTTATTGTGCCGTGGTTGTTGACGGTTGAGAATTTCGCGAGATAAATAGCGTCGGATTGAGAATCAATATTGCCCGAGTTATTGACTACCCCGGTGCCTTTCATATTTACAGCCGCATCGACACCGCCGAGTTCGGTTCCGGTCGCTGTAATATCGACATTATTAATCAGGGTTGAATCGTTTCCATTAAATACAATCCCGCTCTTTCCTGTTACGTCAGTAGAGTAGAGAAATACGCCCTCTTCATAGGGGCGCATGTCTAACGTATTCCCATCACCGTTAACAACTATCGCAGCACCCGTGAGGTCGGTATAGCTTTCGGTAGGCCTGAAGTATTCGTTAGTACCATTGTATGACATCGTTGTCAGGCCTGTTCCTGCGGGGGGCGATTGTACGGACGGTGAGGATGCCATCGCTGAAGAAAGACTTTGTGTTAAGAAAATTAGAAGTGCGGTATACAGTGCGATGCTGAGTAAGCAAAGCCTGGAGTTAACAGGTAAATTAACCGTTGTTGGAGAAATTAAATATTTTTTATAGTCCATATAAATATAATTCCTTTATGGTATTCATTTTACGAATGAATATTATGAATGGCTGGAATTATATTTTTTAAAATTTTTTAAATGAACTTAATAATATATTAACCAGGGGAGATCTCCCCCTGGTTATTTTTAAAACTTAAAGTTACAGCTTAGCGAAACAACGACGAGCGGCATCAATCGTGCGCTGAATATCTTCCGGCGTATGCGCGAGAGACATAAAGCCTGCTTCGAAGGCGGAAGGGGCCAGGTAAACGCCTTCTTCCAGCATCAGATGGAAGAACTTCTTAAAGCGCTCAACGTCGCATTTCATCACGTCCTGATAGCAGGTCACGGTTTCTGTATCGGTGAAGAACAGCCCGAACATGCCGCCGACGTGGTTCACCACGAACGGAATATTTTCTTTTTGTGCCGCGTCCAGCAAGCCTTCGGCCAGTTGGGTGGTGCGTTCGGTCAGGGTCTGATGTACGCCCGGTTGCGCGACCTGCGTCAGGCAGGCAATACCGGCCGCCATGGCAATCGGGTTACCGGAAAGCGTGCCTGCCTGATAAACCGGACCGGTCGGTGCCAGCGCTTCCATCACGTCGCGGCGTCCGCCAAATGCGCCCACCGGCATGCCGCCGCCGATGATTTTACCCAGACAGGTCAGGTCAGGCATCACATCGTAATACTCCTGAGCACCACCCAGTGCGACGCGGAAACCGGTCATCACTTCGTCGATGATCAACAGTGCGCCAAATTCATCACAAATTGCGCGCAGACCCGGCAGGAATTCCGGTAATGGCGGCACGCAGTTCATGTTGCCTGCGACCGGCTCCACGATGATGCAGGCGATGTCGTCAGGGAATTGCTCGAATGCAGCACGGACGGAATCGAGATCGTTATAGGTACAGGTCAGCGTATGTTTGGCGAAATCAGCCGGGACACCCGGCGAGTTCGGCTGGCCGAGGGTCAGCGCGCCGGAACCGGCTTTCACCAGCAGGCAGTCGGCGTGGCCGTGATAGCAGCCTTCGAATTTAACGATTTTATCGCGATGGGTGAAACCACGCGCCAGACGGATCGCGCTCATCGTCGCTTCGGTGCCGGAGTTCACCATACGCACCATGTCCATGCTAGGCACCAGGCCGGTCACCAGTTCGGCCATTTTCACTTCCATCTCGGTCGGTGCACCAAAGCTCAGGCCGCGCTCAGCCGCCTCAATCACCGCATTGCGGATTTCGGCGTTGTTATGGCCAAGCACCATCGGTCCCCATGAACCCACGTAGTCAATGTAGGCTTTACCATCGGCATCAAACAGGAAAGCGCCGTCAGCGCGCGCGATGAATAAGGGGACGCCGCCAACGCCGGAGAAGGCACGTACCGGCGAGTTAACACCGCCCGGGATTAGCGCTTGCGCCTGCGTGAACAGACTTTCTGACTTACTCATTATTCGGCTCCTGAATTGCTGGGTTCAATATGTCACGGAAAGATTAATGCGCCCATTCTAGTGAACTGAGCGGCGTTATCAAACCGCTAACCGTGCGGCATTTTGTTGCAGATCCTGTCAGGACGCCAATTTGTATGATTAAATCCATCCATCTTCCATAACATTTTTTATATTTCCCTTTCTGAGATGAATGAATCAGACACTGAAATTTTAGCGGATGCGCCCGTGCGCGGCCCGCGCAAACGCAGCGAAATCCTGCGCCTTTTACTGCGTCGTGATAAAACGCCGGTCACCATTTTGCTGGTCGCCGCAGTGGTCGGTACGGTTGCCGGCTTACTCGGCGTGGCTTTTGAGAAAGCAGTGAACTGGGTGATGGCGGTCCGGCTTGCCGGGCTGGGCGTCTTCAATGATTACTGGATCCTGCTGTGGCCGCTGACATTTGTGTTTTCTGCCGCGCTGGCGATGGTCGGCTATTATCTGGTCCGGTGTTATGCGCCTGAAGCGGGCGGTTCGGGGATCCCTGAAATCGAAGGCGCACTGGAGGAATTACGGCCGGTGCGCTGGTGGCGGGTGATCCCGGTGAAATTCTTTGGCGGCATGGGCACGCTGGGTGCGGGTATGGTGCTGGGAAGGGAAGGGCCAACCGTGCAGATGGGCGCGAATGTCGGGAAAATGATGGTCGATATTTTCCGGCTGCGCAGCGCGGAGGCGCGGCATTCGTTGCTGGCTACCGGCGCGGCGGCCGGGCTTTCTGCGGCATTTAACGCACCGCTCGCCGGTATCCTGTTCATTCTCGAAGAGATGCGCCTGCAGTTCCGTTACAGCCTGATCTCGATAAAAGCGGTGTTTATCGGCGTGATCATGTCGAGTATCGTTTTCCGTATTTTTAACGGCGACGGCGCGGTGATTGAAGTCGGCAGGCTGGCGAGTGCGCCGCTCAATACGCTGTGGTTGTATCTGGTGCTGGGCATGGTCTTTGGTGTGGTCGGCGTCAGTTTCAATGCGCTGATTTTCCGCACACAGGATATGTTTGCCCGTGTACATGGCGGAAATCTGCGAAAAATCCTGATCATCGGCGGCATGTTGGGCGGATTCTGCGGCCTGCTCGGGCTGGTGCATCAGGAAGTCACCGGTGGCGGATTTGCGTTGATCCCGCTGGCGGCGGCAGGAAAATACAGCCTGATGATGTTGCTGGTGATCTTTGTTGTCCGGGTGGTGACTACGCTGCTGTGCTTTGCCTCCGGCGCACCGGGCGGGATTTTCGCTCCGATGCTGGCGCTGGGCACTTTGCTCGGCACCGCATTCGGTACCGCCGCACTGGCGTGGTTTCCGCAATATGGTATTCAGCCTGCCACCTTTGCCATCGCCGGGATGGGCGCGTTATTTGCCGCCAGCGTGCGTGCACCGCTGACGGGTATCGTGCTGGTACTGGAGATGACCGATAATTATCAGCTGATTTTACCGATGATCATTACCTGTCTGGGCGCGACCCTGCTGGCGCAATTTCTGGGGGGTAAGCCCTTGTATTCCGCCATATTGACCCGCACCTTACAGAGGCAGGAACGTGAGAACGCGGAAAAAGCGCAGGGTGAGATCGCCGCTGAAGGCATCAATAAGCAGGACAGCGCAGCCAAAAATGCCCATACTTGAAGCATTAACTCAGGTATAAGATAATGAGTATATTATTCAGACAGTCAATCCGGCGGCCTGAACAAATGCGGATTGGGAGTGAGAAATTATGAGTGAAGCATTGTTGAATGAAACAACCGCGTTGCCGTTACAGTTTACTGAGGCCGCGGCGCGTAAGGTGAAAAACCTGATTTCCGACGAAGAAAACCCGAACCTGAAACTGCGCGTGTACATCACCGGTGGGGGTTGCAGCGGTTTCCAGTACGGTTTCACCTTTGACGACAAAATTAATGACGGCGACATGACCATCGAAAAAGCCGGTGTGGCGCTGGTGGTTGACCCGATGAGCCTGCAATATCTGGTTGGCGGTTCGGTGGATTATACCGAAGGTCTGGAAGGTTCACGTTTTGTGGTGACCAACCCGAATGCAAAAACGACATGCGGTTGCGGTTCTTCCTTTAGTATCTAAATATCCGTCTTAAAGAAAAAGCCCGTTTGCTATGCAGACGGGCTTTTTTTATGTTGAAACCGTCGGTGTGAACAGGGTGCTCAGGTAAGTGAGCATTCACAAGGGGGTTACCATTCGACAGTCACCAGCTTCGAACCGATGCTAATTCCCGGCACGGCATTAAGCATGATTTCGCTGATATGCGGTTGCATCATCGTGTGGCTGGCGCAGATGACGGAAGTGCCTGTGCGCGCAGCATCAATCTTGCAACCCGGCAGGATGGTCAGGCTGACGCCAATCTGACCGCCCGCCATGCCCGCAACAGCCGACAGCGGGATCAGTGCGAGCAGCGCACTGAGTAAAAGAGCTTTCATTATTGTTATTCCTGCTGGTGTAGTTCAACAAAATCAGCCTGGCTGAAAAGGTTATCGGTCTAAATTTTACGGCCTTTAATCCAGATTTCTTATGATCGGGAAATAAGTCACGTTTTTATCGTGTATCGCGCCGTTATTCTTATTATTTCGTCTGTAATACAAAGAGATAATGTTAAATCGAGGGCTGGCAACGTACGTAGGATTTTACGCCGGACATGTTACCAGATGACAGGGCAGAATTATTGATTTCGGTTAATAAAGCAACAATTCGGAAAAGCGCCATGCCGGTATTTCGCGGGGGCATGGCTAAATAGTTAGTAAGCATTCACCCCTGAGGCAAGGCTGCAAGCTGCGGGCAAAGTTGTTGTGCGGCAAGAAGAATACGCGGCCCTGCGCGGCTGAACCAGTCAGGATCCAGTGCGATAACCTGCGCGCTGAGCATGGAACGCCAGTAATCCTCGATCACCTGTTTTTGTGATTTTCCGCCCGATATAACAATAACCTGAGGATGACGGCTTAAAACCTGTTCCCGGCTGACCTGAGGCCAGGGCACACGACTGTCGGCGAAAATATTTTTTGCACCACAGACGTTAAGCACTTCACTTTGCATTGTGGTCGCGGCGGCAGTAAACAGCGGCTGGGTGCCGAACTGAATAAAGGCAGAAACCGGCTTTTGGCGATGATATTTCAGCTTCAGCGCCTGCCATTGCTGGCGAAAATCAGCAGCGGCGCGTTTTGCGCTTTCCGGAGAAGGGCTGTACGCCGCAAGTTGTTCCAGCGCTTGTGCCACCTGTTCCGCATTTTGCGGATCAAGATAGATAACGTGGATACCCAGCGAAATCAGCTGATCCAGCGGACGTTGCGGGTTACCGCCACGCCAGGCGAGAACTACATCAGGTTTCAGCGTCACAATACGTTCGACGTTGATTCCCTGCCAGTTCGCCACCTGCTCAAGCTTGCTGGCCTGTGGCGGGTAATCGGAGTAAGCACTAACTCCGATTACCTGATCGCCCAGACCGGCGGCAAATGCCAGTTCTGTCAGATTGGGTGCCAGACTGATCACCCGTTGGGCCGGCGCCGCAGTTGCTGCCACAGGCAGCAGCAGGCAACTCAGTATGAGGCCGAACCGGCGCATCATTATTCTTCGCCAGCCGCCAGCGCTGTCAGCATCGCATCTACCATCAGGGTGGATTGCTGTGCGGCAACCACCAGGAATTCTTCAAAGCTCAGGTGGGATTCACCATCAGCAACATCAGAAATTGCGCGAACGACCACGAACGGGGTACCGAACAGGTGGCAAACGTGACCGATAGCCGCGGCTTCCATTTCGACAGCAGCAACATTCGGGAAGGTTGCGCGGATACGTGCCAGAGGCGCTGCGCCATTGATGAACGCATCGCCACTGCAAACCAGACCGCGTACGGCGTTCAGGTTGAGTTCACGGATACAGTTTTCTGCCAGTTCAATCAGCGCCGGATCAGCAGTGAACGCAGGCGGGCAACCGGCCATCTGGCCCGGTTCATAGCCAAACGCGGTGACGTCAGCATCGTGATAACGCACTTCATCAGACACGACGATATCACCGACTTTCAGGGTTTTCGCCAGCCCGCCTGCGGAACCGGTATTGATCACCACGTCAGGACGGCAATGTTCCAGCAGCAATGTGGTGCCCATGGCGGCAGACACTTTACCAATGCCGGATTTAAGCAGCGCCACGTCCACACCGTTTAACTGGCCAGTATAGATTTCGCAGCCTGCGCGTTCGATAGTCTGACGGTTGATAATCTTGTCGCGCAGCAGGGTCACTTCCTGCTCCATTGCACCGATAATGCCTACTTTCATATGAATACTCGCAGATGTGGTTGGAATGAGCCGCAGCGTGTGCGGAATTGACGGTTTAATCACGAAAACAATGTGCGATAGTCTATCATGGCTAAAGGTAAGAAATAATCCGTTTGGGGTGCAGGTTGCTACTGCAAAAAGCGCGTCGGTTTGATGTGTGAGTGGCTGAAAAGGTGGGAAATCATGTCCGGGATCGATTTTAAAACGAAATTCAATTTTCAGCGTCCTTTCAGCGCCCCGATCGAGGCACGCGATGACTATGATGTCGTCCGTCAGTTCGAAAGCGATCGCGGGCGCATTATCAACTCGGCTGCCATCCGCCGTCTGCAACAAAAGACTCAGGTTTTTCCGCTGGAGAAAAATGCTGCCGTCCGCAGTCGTCTGACCCATTCCCTTGAAGTTCAGCAGGTTGGCCGTCACATCGCCAAAGAGATCCTCCACCGTTTGCGCAGGCAGAACAAGCTTGAGGCTTACGGGCTGGACGAGGTGACCGATCCCTTTGAAAGCGTGGTAGAAATGGCGTGCCTGATGCACGACATCGGTAATCCGCCATTTGGCCATTTTGGTGAATCCGCCATTAACAACTGGTTTGCTAAGCGGATGGACACCGCCGGTTGCGGCGAAACACCACAGGAAACGGATGCCTGTCTGGTGACGTGTTTGCGCCTGACGCCAGACGATGCTGAACTGAACCAGCTGCGCAGTAAAATCCGCTACGACCTGTCTAATTTTGAAGGCAATGCGCAGGCCATCCGGCTGGTCTTCACCTTGCTGAAACTCAATCTGACTTACAGCCAGACCGCCTGCATTCTGAAATATACCCGCCCTGCGTATTCAATGACTAAACTTCCTTCACATGATTACCTGATGAAAAAACCGGGTTTTTATCTGGCGGAAGAGCCGTTCATCAAAAAACTGCGCAGTGAACTCGGGCTGGGTGAATTTAACCGCTTTCCGCTTACCTACATTATGGAAGCGGCCGATGATATTTCTTACTGCATTGCCGATCTGGAAGATGCGGTTGAGAAAAGTATTTTCAGCGTGGAACAGCTTTATAATTATCTGTGCCGTGAGTGGGGCGCGATAGAGAAAAATGACTTCTTCGATAAAGTGGTTCGCACTGCTTACGAGAAAATGGATAAAGCGAAAACGTTCCGTAATCCGGTGGATTACTTCTTTATGGAACTGCGCGTTCAGACGGTGAAACAACTGGTGCCGCATGCTGCCCGCCGGTTCATTGATAATATAGAAGATATTTATCAGGGTACCTTTAATCATGCGTTGCTGGAAGATGACAGCCAGGCCAACCGGTTGTTAGAGATTTATAAAGCGGTGGCCTTCAAACAGGTATTCAATCATCACGAAGTGGAGGAGCTGGAATTACAAGGATATCGGGTGATCAGCGGATTACTTGATATTTATAGCCCGTTGCTGGATATGCCATTGACCGATTTTAACCAGCTAGTTCAGGAGGATACGCACAGGAAATATCCGATTGAAACCCGTCTGCTGCATAAGATTTCAGCCAAACATCGTCTGGCTTACAACAATGCCGTGGCGGCGCTGGAAGGATTACCGGTCGCGGAACATGCCGCGCAGGAGTTTTATTACCGTGCGCGAATGATTCAGGATTATATCAGCGGAATGACTGACCTTTATGCATACGATGAATACAGAAGACTCATGGCGGCTGAGTAATTTGTTTTAAAAAGACAAATTGAACTCTCTTTAATTTTCTTTACGGAACTGTTTGAAAAAACGCCATTTGTAAATGCTGACAATAATTTTTTACCATTGTCATTTCGACCCTGATGAACTTCACGCTATTAATACCATCTCAGTATCACGACTACCAAGCAATGCGACTATTTTGGTTGCCACAATAATTTTAAGAGATCCTGAAAAATGAAAAAATCGAGTTTATTCCTCAGCGCATTAGCGTTAAGCATCGGTATGGCAATGGCCCCGGTTTCTTCTGCACTGGCTGCTGAAACTGCGTCTTCCAGCACCAGCACCACTCAGCTTCCTAGCCTGGCACCTATGCTTGAAAAAGTGATGCCATCGGTGGTGAGCGTCAACGTTGAAGGCAGTGCGCCGGTAAAAACACCACGCATGGGTCAGCAGTTCCAGCAATTCTTTGGTCAGAATTCGCCGCTGTGCCAGGACGGTTCGCCGTTCCAGGGTTCTCCGGTGTGTCAGGGCGGCGGTCAGGGGCCTGACGGTCAGCCTGCGCCTGAACAGAAAGAAGATTTCCGCGCGCTGGGTTCCGGCGTCATCATTGATGCCGACAAAGGTTATGTGGTCACCAACAACCACGTCGTTGATAACGCAACCAAAATCAGCGTACAGCTGAACGATGGCCGTAAGTTCGACGCCAAAGTCATCGGCAAGGACCCGCGTTCTGATATCGCGGTGATTCAGTTACAGAATGCGAAAAACCTGACGGCCATTAAGATGGCGGATTCCGAACAACTGCGTGTGGGCGATTACACCGTGGCTATCGGTAACCCGTATGGTCTGGGCGAAACCGTGACTTCCGGTATCGTTTCTGCACTGGGTCGTTCCGGCCTGAATATTGAGAACTACGAAAACTTCATCCAGACGGATGCCGCGATCAACCGCGGTAACTCCGGTGGTGCGCTGGTGAACCTGAATGGTGAACTGATTGGCCTTAACACGGCGATCCTGGCACCGGACGGCGGCAACATCGGTATCGGTTTTGCGATCCCAAGTAACATGGTGAAAAACCTGTCCAAACAAATGATCGAATTCGGTCAGGTGAAACGCGGCGAGCTGGGCATCATGGGGACCGAGCTGAACTCCGAACTGGCGAAAGCCATGAAAGTTGACGCACAGCGCGGTGCATTCATCAGTCAGGTCATGCCGAAATCTGCCGCAGAGAAAGCGGGCATTAAAGCCGGTGACGTGATCCTGAGCATGAACGGTAAACCGATCAGCAGCTTCGCCTCGTTCCGTGCTGATATCGGCACCCTGCCAATCGGCACCAAAGTGACGCTCGGCCTGCTGCGTGAAGGCAAACCGATGAACGTTGACGTGACCATTGAGCAAAGCACTCAGACATCGAAAATCGAATCCGGCAACATTTATACCGGCATCGAAGGGGCTGAACTGAGTAACGGTGCGGCAGGTGATCAGAAAGGTGTGAAAGTCGATGAAGTGAAGCCGGGTTCAACGGCCGCGCGCATCGGCCTGAAAAAAGGCGACGTCATTTTGGGTGTGAACCAGCAGAAAGTGACCAATCTGGGCGAGCTGCGTAAAATTCTCGACACCAAACCAAACGTTCTGGCGCTGGATATTCAGCGTGGTGATACCTCAATTTACCTGCTGGCGCAGTAATTTCCGCCTGCTATACCTCACACAAAGCACGCTCGGGCGTGCTTTTTTTTGCCTGTCTTTCAGTGACTCTCATCAATCATGTGGATTTTGCCGGGCCGGTTGGGCATTTGCTTAAAAATGTGATATTCCCCGCAACTTCAATAGGTGCTTTCGCTCTTTGGGCATTTGCATAATGTATGGGCATCGCGGCCTGAGTATGCTGTTTTAACAACGATAAAACAGCAAGGCAGGGGTTCCATGTCGGCATATCATCTCGATGCAAAGCTGGCGCAACAAATTGTTGCCCGCACAATGCAAATTATTGATAGTAATGTGAATGTCATGGATGGTCGCGGACGGATTATCGGCAGCGGCGATGATCAGCGTCTTGGTGAATTGCACGAAGGCGCACTGCTGGCGATTTCGCAGGAGCGCATTGTCGACATCGACGAGGGCGTTGCACGGCATTTGCACGGTGTACGTCCGGGCATCAACCTGCCGTTGCGTATCGACGGTCAGATCGTGGGCGTTATCGGCCTGACGGGCAATCCGTCCCAGTTGCGTCAGTATGGCGAGCTGGTGTGTATGACCGCCGAAATGATGCTCGAACAGGCGCGTCTGCTGCACATGCTGGCGCAGGACAGCCGTCTGCGGGAAGAACTGGTGCTTAACCTGATTCGTGTGGATGAACTCTCTCCGGCACTGATGGAGTGGGCGCAGCGTCTGGGCATCGACCTCAACCGGCCACGTGTCGCGGCGGTGGTGGAAGTCGACAGCGGACAGCTCGGTGTGGACTCTGCCATGGCAGAACTGCAACAACTGCAAACTTTACTGACCACGCCGGAGCGTGACAATCTGATCGCTATCGTTTCCCTCACCGAAATGGTGGTGCTGAAACCGGCCCTGAACAGCTACGATCGCTGGGATCCGGAGGGCCACCGCCAGCGCATTGATCATCTGCTGTCGCGCATGACCGAAACTGGTCGTCTGCGCGTGCGCATTTCCCTTGGCAACTTTTTTACCGGCCCTGGCAGCATCGCCCGTTCTTATCGCACCGCACGTACCACCATGAGTGTGGGCAAACAGCGGATGCCGGAACAGCGGTGTTACTTCTATCAGGATCTGATCTTACCCGTGCTGCTCGACAGCCTGCGTGGCGGCTGGCAGGCCGATGAACTGGTGCGTCCGCTGGCGCGTCTGAAAGCGACGGATGGCAACGGATTACTGCGCCGCACACTGACGTCGTGGTTCCACCATAATGTTCAGCCGACCGCTACGTCTAAGGCACTGTATATTCATCGTAATACGCTGGAATATCGCCTCAACCGTATCTCGGAATTAACCGGCCTGGATCTGGGGAACTTCGACGATCGTTTATTGCTGTACGTGGCCCTGCAATTAGATAACAACCATCTGTGACCGCCATCACAGCCGTTTCATTTTTTGTGAAACAACTCGCACGTCGCTGGGCATTTGCCTCAGGATAAATGCAAAGGGCTATTTATGCTTGGTTGATTGCCCAATGAGTAAAGGGAATGTTGTTCATATACTGGCTGCGTTCCTTCCTCTCTGAACCCTACAGTTCTGTGAATGGAATGACTTTTATCTCTGTTTAGAGGCGTTGTCATTAATTCCGGAGAACACCATGGAAACTACCGTTTCAGCAGCCAGTGCCGTCAAAAAAAGAACTAATGCGCGCTACTGGATAGTGGTGATGTTATTTATTGTCACCTCATTTAATTACGGCGATCGTGCCACGTTATCCATTGCCGGTTCGGCGATGGCCAAAGATATCGGGCTGGATTCCGTCGGGATGGGTTATATCTTCTCGGCATTTTCCTGGGCATATGTCATCGGGCAAATACCCGGTGGCTGGCTGCTCGATAAATTCGGTTCGAAAAAAGTTTATTTCTACAGCATTTTCATCTGGTCGTTATTCACCCTGCTGCAAGGCTTTGTCGATGTCTTCAGCGGCTTCGGCATTGTGGTATCGCTGTTTGCTTTACGTTTTCTGGTTGGCCTGGCCGAAGCGCCGTCCTTCCCCGGCAACAGCCGTATCGTCGCAGCCTGGTTCCCGGCTCAGGAACGTGGCACCGCAGTCTCTATTTTTAACTCAGCGCAGTACTTCGCCACGGTTATTTTCGCCCCGATCATGGGCTGGCTGACGCACGAAGTGGGCTGGTCACACGTCTTCTTCTTCATGGGCGGTCTGGGGATCGTGCTGAGTTTCATCTGGCTGAAAGTGATCCACGATCCGAAAGATCATCCGGGCGTAAATCAGGCCGAACTTGATTACATGGAAGCCGGTGGTGCGCTGATCAATATGGATCAGAAAATCACCAAAAAAGCCGTCGTAAAAGGCGAAAAAACCTTCCAGATGAAACAGTTACTGAAATCCCGCATGATGATTGGCATTTACATCGGCCAGTACTGCATCAACGCGCTGACCTATTTCTTCATCACCTGGTTCCCGGTGTATCTGGTTCAGGCGCGCGGTATGTCGATACTTAAAGCGGGCATGGTGGCCTCAGTACCGGCGATTTGCGGATTCCTCGGCGGCGTACTGGGTGGAATTATCTCCGACTGGCTGATGCGCAGAACCAGCAACCTGACACTGTCGCGCAAGGCTCCGATTGTGATCGGTATGCTGTTGTCGATGTCGATGATTTTCTGCAACTACGTTGATACCGAATGGATGGTGGTTGGCATTATGGCATTCGCCTTCTTCGGTAAAGGTCTGGGTGCGCTGGGCTGGGCGGTAATGGCCGATACCGCACCGAAAGAAATCAGCGGGCTGAGCGGCGGATTGTTCAACATGTTCGGTAACGTCTCCGGCATCATCACGCCGATCGCTATCGGCTACATTATCGGGACCACCGGTTCCTTCAACGGCGCGCTGATTTATGTCGGCATCCACGCTCTGCTCGCCGTTGTCAGTTACGTGTTTATTGTCGGAAAAATCGAACGTATTCAGCTTCGCCCGTACCACGGTACAGGCACAGTAAAAGGGGAAAGATGATGAGTACGCAATCCTCACCGGTTATCACGGATATGCAGGTCATTCCTGTGGCAGGGCATGACAGCATGCTGATGAATATTGGTGGCGCGCACGGTGCTTACTTCACCCGCAATATCGTTATCCTCAAGGACAGTGCCGGGAACACCGGTGTCGGCGAAGCGCCGGGCGGGGAGGTGATTTACAACACGCTGGTGGAGGCCATTGCTCAGGTGAAAGGCCAGGAAGTGGCGCGCATGAACCGGCTGGTGCATCAGATCCACGTCGGCAATCAGTCATCGGATTTTGACTCTTTCGGTAAAGGTGCATGGACGTTCGAACTGCGCGTTAACGCCGTCGCCGCACTGGAAGCCGCGCTGCTGGATCTGATGGGCAAATTCCTCGGCGTGCCGGTGTGTGAACTGCTCGGGCCGGGCAAACAGCGCGACGAAGTCACGGTGCTCGGTTATCTGTTTTATATCGGTGACCGGCAGAAAACCGATTTGCCGTATCAGGAAGGGGAACGCAGCCATCACGACTGGTATCACCTGCGTCATCAGGAAGCGATGAACAGTGAGGCGGTGGTGCGGCTGGCCGAAGCGGCGCAGGATCGCTATGGCTTCAAAGATTTCAAACTCAAAGGCGGCGTGCTGCCGGGCGAGCAGGAGATAGAGGCGGTTAAAGCACTGGCAAAACGCTTCCCGGATGCGCGGATCACGGTTGATCCGAACGGCGCGTGGCTGCTGGATGAAGCAATCGACCTGTGCAAAGACCTGCACGGTATCCTCAGCTATGCCGAAGATCCGTGCGGTGCGGAGCAGGGTTTTTCCGGCCGCGAAGTGATGGCGGAATTCCGCCGTGCCACCGGTTTGCCGGTCGCCACAAACATGATTGCCACTAACTGGCGCGAGATGCAGCACGCGGTGATGTTGCAGTCGGTGGATATTCCGCTGGCGGATCCGCATTTCTGGACCATGCATGGCGCGGTGCGGGTCGCACAACTTTGTGATGAGTGGGGCCTGACGTGGGGCTGCCATTCGAATAACCATTTCGACATTTCGCTGGCGATGTTTACCCACGTCGGTGCAGCCGTACCGGGTAAACCGACAGCGATAGATACGCACTGGATCTGGCAGGAAGGCAACCAGCGCCTGACCAAAGAGCCGCTGCAAATTGTGAACGGGAAAATCAAAGTGCCTGAAAAACCGGGGCTGGGCGTGGAGATCGACATGGATCAAATCCATCGCGCCCACGAGCTGCACCGGAAACTGCCGACCGGTGCGCGCAACGATGCCGCCGCGATGCAGTATCTGATCCCCGGCTGGACATTCGATCGCAAGCGCCCGGCACTGGGGCGTGGTTAACGGAATCTGAATTCACTAAGGAGTAAGCATGACCTCTTCATCTACACCTAAAATTGTCTCCATGCAGGTGATCCCGGTGGCCGGGCACGACAGCATGTTGCTTAATCTCAGCGGCGCACATGCCCCTTTCTTCACCCGCAACATCCTGATCCTCAAGGATAGCAGCGGTAACACCGGCGTCGGTGAAGTGCCGGGCGGCGAGAAAATTCGTCAGACGCTGGATGATTCCGCGTTGCTGGTGATTGGCAAAACGCTGGGTGAATACAAAAATGTGATGACCGCCGTGCGGGAAAAATTCGCCGACCGTGATGCCTCTGGCCGCGGTTTGCAGACTTTTGATTTGCGTACCACTATCCACGTCGTGACGGCGATCGAAGCCGCGATGCTGGACTTGCTCGGCAAACATCTGGGCGTCACCGTGGCATCATTGCTGGGCGACGGGCAGCAACGTGATGAAGTCGAAATGCTCGGCTATCTGTTCTACGTCGGCGACCGCAACAAAACCTCACTGGGCTATCAGAGCCAGCCGGGCGACAGTTGCGACTGGTATCGCCTGCGCCATGAAGAGGCGCTGACACCGGCGGCGGTAGTGCTTCTGGCGGAAGCAGCATATGAAAAATACGGCTTTAATGATTTCAAACTGAAAGGCGGCGTACTGGCTGGCAGCGAAGAGGCCGAAGCCGTGACGGCGCTGGCGCAACGCTTCCCGCAGGCGCGGATCACACTTGATCCTAACGGTGCCTGGTCGCTGAATGAAGCGATTGCGCTCGGCAAACAACTGCGCGGTGTGCTGGCGTATGCGGAAGATCCATGCGGTGCCGAGCAGGGCTTCTCCGGGCGCGAAGTGATGGCCGAATTCCGTCAGGCAACCGGCCTGCCGACGGCCACTAATATGATCGCCACCGACTGGCGTCAGATGGGGCATACCATCCAGCTGAAATCCGTGGATATTCCGCTGGCGGATCCGCACTTCTGGACGATGCAGGGGTCAGTTCGCGTCGCGCAGATGTGCCACGAATGGGGGCTGACCTGGGGTTCGCACTCTAACAATCACTTTGATATTTCACTGGCGATGTTTACCCAGGTGGCCGCCGCTGCGCCGGGTAAAATCACTGCCATCGATACGCACTGGATCTGGCAGGAAGGCAATCAGCGCCTGACCAAAGAACCGTTGCAGATCAAAGGCGGTAAGGTGCGCGTGCCGGAACAACCGGGTCTGGGCGTTGAGCTGGATATGGATCAGGTGATGAAGGCGCACGAGCTGTACAAAGGCATGGGGCTGGGTGCCCGTGACGATGCGCAGGGCATGCAGTTCCTGGTACCGGACTGGAAGTTTGATCCGAAAAAACCGTGTCTGGTGCGGTAAGTGATATGCAACTATAAAAAAGCCTCTCCGGTGAGAGGCTTTTTACGTTCTGACAGGAAACTCAGCCCCGTGCGTGTGCCGCGGCCTTTTCTATCTGTTCATCCGAAGGGCGTACACCGGTATACAGCACGAACTGCTCGACGGCCTGAAGTGTGGCGACTTCCGCACCGGTAATCACTTTCTTGCCGTGTTCGCGGCCGTAGCGGATCAGCGGTGTTTCTACCGGCAGCGCGACGACGTCAAAGACGATGCTGGCGCGGTCAATCACCGCCGGTTCAAAGGCCAGTGAATCCACTTCCGGCCCGCCCGCCATGCCGATTGGCGTGACATTCACCACCATATCCACGGCAACATCGCCGACTTCTGCTTTCCATTCATAACCGTATTCTTCCGCCAGCGCACGGCCGTTAGCTTCGTTGCGGGCAATGATGTAGCCCTTTTTGAAACCGGCATCACGAATGGCCGCGACCACGGCTTTGCCCATGCCGCCGCTGCCGCGCAGGGCGAAAACGGCATCACGCGGCACCTGATGGCTGTCGAGCAGTTTGGCGACCGCGATGTAATCCGTGTTGTAGGCGCGCAGGAAGCCGTCGTCATTGACGATGGTATTCACCGACTGAATGGCTGTCGCGGAAGGATCCAACTCATCGAGGAAAGGAATGCAGGCTTCCTTGAACGGCATCGAGACCGCGCAGCCGCGAATACCCAGTGCGCGTACGCCTTTCACCGCGGCTTCGATGTCTTGGGTGGAAAATGCTTTGTAGACGAAGTTCAGGTCTAATGCCTGATAAAGGCTGTTATGAAAACGGGTACCGAAATTGCCCGGACGACCGGAAAGGGACATACACAACTGCGTGTCTTTGTTAATTTCCCGACTCATTTCATTCTCCTTTTAAGATGTTCTTTATGACCTTACGGCCTCTTAATGAACCTTAGCTGAAACGATCCGCCCCGACAATCTGCCTCTGTCTCAAATCGGCTGTTATACTTAACAGATGCGTGAACACGGAGGCTGATATGAATTTGGACTTGTTTGATCACCCCGATTTTCACCCCAACTGGCGCGAAGAACTGTGCCCGGGCGCGGTGGTATTGCGCGGTGCGGCGCTGGCAGAGGATGTCGCATTGCTGGCGGAAATCGACCGGATCGCCGAGCTGGTGCCTTTTCAGTATCGCGCCACGCCGGGCGGTTATGCGATGTCGGTGGCAATGACCAATTGCGGTGATGTCGGCTGGGTGACGGACAGGGCAGGTTATCGCTACCAGGCCACCTCGCCGGAAAGTCATCAGCAATGGCCGCCGATGCCGGAATTGTTTCGTTCGCTTGCCGTGAGCGCGGCGGACCAGGCGGGTTTTGCAGGCTTCGAGCCGGATGCCTGTCTGATCAACCGCTATCAGCCGGGGGCGAAAATGAGCCTGCATCAGGACAAAGACAAGCACGATTTCGGCCAGCCGATCGTCTCTGTCTCACTGGGCTTACCGGCTGTTTTCCAGTTTGGCGGCATGGAGCGCAGTGATAAAACCCAGCGTGTGCCGCTGATGCATGGCGATATTGTGGTGTGGGGCGGCCCGTCGCGGCTGCGTTATCACGGCGTATTGCCACTGAAAGCGGGCGAGCATCCGCTGACCGGATCGTACCGGTTTAATCTTACGTTCCGTAAAGCGACGTAATTCCGTGGGCATCAGGCCGTAAAGCACAGGACTTTGTCCGCATTCTGCTTTACACTGCCGCCCTGCAAAAAATGACATGTTGAATAAATAATTACTTAGGCGGTAAGCGATGAACGGCGTAATCACAACCTGGTTTGAAGATAAAGGTTTCGGTTTTATCAAAGATGAAAACGGCGATAACCGTTATTTCCACGTGATTAAAGTTGCAAACCCTGAGCTGATTAAAAAAGATGCGGCAGTCACCTTTGAACCGACCACCAACAACAAAGGCCTTTCCGCCTTTGCGGTGAAAGTCGAGCCGGAGAGCAAATACATCTTTATTGCCGGTGAGCGTATCAAAATCACCAGCATCAAATCCTTCCTGGCGTTTAACGAAGAGGTTCCTGCTGAAACCAAAATCGACAAAGAAAACGCTGTGCTTTCCGTCGGATTGTTGATGAACCGTATACGTCCGCAGGAAGAAGAGAAAAAAGCGGAGATGCGCACCATGAAAAAGTTGCTGATCACCACCTTCCAGAACAGCACCTATGTGTTCACTGAAGATGAAATTGACGTGGATGCCACCGTCAAGACGCTGAAAGCGCTGTAATATCCCTTCTCAAACCGGTGCACATCGTGGCACCGGTTCTGCTTTCCCTTCTTTCTTAATACGTCACCGTGACCGTCACCATATCGCTGTAGTTACCTGCGGGCTGATTGCTTTGCGCAAGATTTACGGATGCGGTATACGGAAACGATTGTGAAGTGCCGGTGCCGGTCGCGCTGCTGTCGGTGGAAGCCGTCCATACCGTGCTGTCACCTTTAAATATCTGATATTGCAGATAACGGGTGGTGCCGCCGACGGTGGAGGCCATCTGCCGGTATTGTCCGGACACCGGCACGCTGCTGGTCAGGTTGACGGAATAGCTGGCGTTCAGGGTGCAGCGTACGCTGATAGTATTTGCCACCACTGTGGTCAGGCCGGAAGGCAGTGCAGCACTGCCGAAACCCACATTGGGCGCGCTGTCGATATAACAGAAATTGGTGACATTGAGCGTCAGGGCGACATTGCCCGACACGTTACCGGAGTCTGCGAGACACAGTAAGGTGCCGATAGCCACTGAACACATATTCCATGTCCATGAGATGGGAATGACATCGGTATAAGTGCCTGCGGCCAGATTGGAAATGGCGACCGGCCGGACGTAGAGAGGTAAGGTGCTGTTGGGGCCGGAAAACAAGCCGAGTAATCCCAGCGCCGTGGTGCTGCTCCAGCTGATGGTATCGCCCTGATTATAAACGGCACTGCAGCTGGCATCCTTGCACAGGCTGTAGGGTAAATACTGCCCCGTTGTCCCGCTGTAAAGTCTGGGCTGCGAATTGCTGGGATGCTGAGTCACGCCGATAAACGCGGTGATGGTATTGGTGCCTGCGATGTTAAGCAGCCCGCCAGTACAACTTAATCCGCTGCCCCCTGAGGTGATCAGCGGCGATGAACTGACTGCAAACGAGTTTTGTGTGCCCAGCGTAATGCTCCCGGGCGCCGTCGTGCATCCCGCTTTTGCCCACCACGTTGTACCCAGCAACAGCATCAGCAATAATCCGCGATGCATCTGCTGCCTGAGAATCCTCATGATTTATCTCCTGCCGTTGTTTTCGCTGTGCCGCCGGGGCATGTCAGCGGGCCGACCTGCTCAATGCTGTGACGGGCAGGGTTCAGGGTGAAACTGACCCGGCAAAGCGAATGATCTTCCGTCTGGATATTCAGCACGTTGTTTTCCTGTAAGTGCGAGAAGTACACCAGCCCGTCGTAACCGGTGACGGTGGTCTGTTCTGTGTTTTGTTCCGTGACCAGCGTGCCGGGTTTCAGCGGCTGTCCGGCGGCGTCATGCAGGGTGATATTGGCGGACAGCACTTTCTCGACGCTGAATTTCACCACCACGCCGCTGCCTTGTTTCACCGCGATGCGGTCATTGACGTTACTGGTGACCACGTCGGCGGGGAGCGGCAGGGTGTCGATTTCCACTTTGGCCGGATAATACGAACTGACGGTCGGGATCAGCAGGTGGCCGTTTTTATCGGTTTTGCCCATTTTCTGATTCTCGAACAGCACGGGAACATCCGCGTAATGATCGGTATCCACCACGATAAAGGCATCATTGATCTTATCCGACAGGAACCAGTCGTTCGCCATAAACACCACGGATCCGCTCAGATCTGCCCAGTGGGTGTAATCGCCCCGATTGCCGTAGAACCCACCCTGCAGGGTCGCGTAGCGGGATTTCCAGGTGGCGTCGGCCTGCTGATACGGATTGTTGCCGCCGCTGTAAGCCAGATTCCAGCCCAGACCGCCGTCGGTGGGCGTCGCCTTGCTGGCGCCGGTTTGCTCCTGATAATTACCCGCACTGTCGCGCTGTACGCCCGCATTCATATTGATGTTGGTGCCAATCGGAATGATGAACTGCAACTGCGCGCTGTAGCCGGTATCGCCCAGCGTTTTATTGAGGGATAAAAACATGCTGCTTTGTCCCCACAGCGAGCGGCTGTAAGAAAAATTCACCAGCCGCGTATGCGAATTGTCATAGGCTTCGACATCGTAATACCCGATGCCCATCGTGCCGTTAGCGTTCCCGAACGGCGACGTGCTGAACGTCACCTGATCTGCCTGACGGCTTAACCGCGTGTCGCTGGTGTAAGACGTGATGTCCTGATAACCCGCCGTGCGTTTTGAGCGCAGAGCAGACAGGCTGAATACCGTCGAATAGTAGGAATAGCCCAGCGTGTATTGGCTGCCGTCTTTTTTATCGGTCACGTTCTCGCCCCGCGCACGGTCGGCTTTACTCTGGCTGCCTGAAACACTCAGTGTGCCCCAGGTGCTGACCGCGATATCGGTGCCCAATCCGCCCAGCGCCAGACCCTGTACGGTTTCGGAATGGCCGGACAGCGTCAGGTAATCGCTCAGCCCGTATCGGTAAATCCCGCTGAATGCGGTATCTGAGTAGTCGCCGTTGGTGACGCCATAATTGTTACGTACAGCCCCGAGCGAGAAATCGAAATCGCTGAGGCTTTTGCGCAGCAACGTGTTGGAAACGTAAAAGGGCACGCTGGTCGAGACCTGACGTCCGACCGCATCGGTGGTCACGATCGTCGCTTCACCGGCGCCATTGATATACGGCACGTTGGTCAGGGTAAAAGGCCCGGAATTGAGGTTATTACTGCTGGCCTTGTAGCCGTTCAGAAACAAATCAACCGTGGTCGGTACCGCCGCCGTGCCGCTGTATTGCAGCAACGGGTAGGTCACCAGATCCGGACGCACGCCAAAGTTACGGCTGATACGCAGGCCGCCCATGCGCGCCGAGTTACTCCACGTCAGGGAATCGCTGACGAAATCCCCGACCTGGTAGCTGATCAGATTTTTCTCGTCGGTGAAACGCCAGAAGGTGTCGTAACGCAGATAACCGTCCTGCGTGGTCTGGCCGCCGTTGCTGTTGTCGGCGTTATCAATGTTGTAGCGGTAAGTGCCGGTATTGGTGACCAGTCCGAGGCTGCTGAATAACCGTTGCTCCATCCAGGTGGCGACAGACTTCGCACCGCCGGGCGGATCGGTGTAGTACGAATCATAGTTAAACAACAGGCCGGTGCTGCTTTGCGACGGCGTGTAATTCATCAGCGGATCGCCGCTGACATTCTGGTTCGGCAGCCAGGCATCTGGCACCGTTAACACCAGTTGCTGGGTGGCCGAATCGTATCTGGCTTTTACGTCCGGCAATTCGCCGACATTGATCAGCCCCTGCCGGCCATTAATGTGGATGTGATTCTTCGCCAGAACACCGGCTTCGACGAAGTAGGCGTTATTGCGATACGTCACCGGCACGACCTGATTATCCGTCTGACCGTTGACCACAACCGACAGATAAAACATGGCGTCCTTGACCACCGGTGCCGCACGCGGGGCATCAGGCAGTGAAGAATATTCCTGCGCCTGTGCACTGAGCGTACTCAGGCATATCAGGCACAGGCTTCCCCGGAAATAAAGCGGTCGCTGATGACCTTCCCGGAGAAAACGTCTGATTGTCATTCGTTGCGGCTCCTGCTGTTACTGGCCGCGTGGAATGACAATCGGTTGGGTGTTATCGGCAATCTGCGCATTGAGTTGCGCCCCTGGCGTCACCCCTGCGGGCACCGGCCAGCGCATTTGTTGTCCCGGCAATACATAACCCATAAAGCCGCCCACCATGGTTTTTACGCCTTGTTTCTGGTTACCCGTCGCCGACCAGAAAACGTTACTCAGGCGCGCATGGACGAGGCCGGTATTACCCACCTGCAAATAGGTTTTCCCACCCTCGGACACCGTACGCCAGTTGAGGATCGGACGCGTCGCCGTGGAAGGGTCGCGTTTGATATCCGCGCGATCGTTGGTCCACAAATTGCCGCCATCCATAAACAGCGGCAGTAAATAACGCATCTGCAATTGCAGACCGACGACCGCTTTGTCTTTGCCCTCACCGGCGCTGTTCAGCGGCGACGGGATTTCATCAATGATAATGCGGTACGCCTGCTCGGTATTGGCCGGCACCGGCGTGTTGCGGATAAGCCTGATCAACTGACGCTGCCCCGGTGGCACGGTAGCAAATGGCGGGCTGGCGACCACGTTGGTCTGATCGGCATACTTCTCGTTAAAATTCTCCTGCTTCCAGGCCAGTACGCGCACCTGCAAGGACACCGGTTCTGCGCCACGGTTTTCCAGCCACAGGGCAGATCCGTTCTGATCAGATTCAATAATCTGATAGACCGGCCAGACCAGCACCGAACTGGCAGCCTGTGCGTTCACGCAAGACAGAAAGGCACCGAGCAATGCGGCGGTAGTGAAAAGGCGTAGAAACAGTGTCTTCATATTTTTATATCCTGATGATTCAATAAGTTAACGTGACAGTGACGGTATCGGTATACGTCCCGGCGGAAGGCAGAGGGGTCACAGCGTATAAACGTGCATAAACCGGGTAGGTTTGCGAGGTATCCGGAAAACTGGGGATGGACATCACCAGCGCGCCATTGCCCCAGACCAGACTGCGGGCGGCATCGCGGAAAAGCTGGTAGCCCAGCAGATCGGTATTGGTGGTGTTTTGCATATAGCGGCGTGTGGCGGTGCCGCCGTGAGTACCGTAATCCATGGCAATACTGACGGAGGTACCCGGCGTGCAGGTGACGACCACGGAACCTGCGCCCGCGCTGCTGACAATATCGACGTTGCTGATGATGTCCGACAGGGAACCGAAGTTGAGGGTGCCGAGACTGGAGATCGGGCTGGCAAGCGAGCTGCCAAATACGCAGCCATTGGTGAGGGTCGCCGAAACGGTAAACGTCGTGGTTGCCGTGGCGGCACGCGCTGAACTGCACAATATCAGCAGCAATAACATCATCGGTAATAACACGGGCGGAAAACGCAGGCTGGCAGGCATCGTCACCTCTACCAGGATACGGTGACATTCACCGTATCCTGATAAACACCGGCGGCAGGCGTGGTCTGTGCCGGAACGCGGCCATAGACCGTGCTCCACTGATCCGCGCCGTTACCGGTGCCGCTGACGCCGGTGATGTTGTCCCACACGGTGGTGCGTGCCGCCGAGGTGTAAAGGTTGTACTGCAGCGTCGCGGCGCTGTTGGTGGTATTGACCATTCTGCGGGCGGTAACCACACCGCTGCTGCCGCCATCCATGACAATTTTGTAGGTCAGCCCGCTCACGCATTTTACGCGGATCGAACCCGCCAGTGGTGTGCTGGTAGCATTCACCGCGCTGGTGAGCGACGCATAATTGCCAAAATTCAGCGTACCGAAACGGGTGCTGCCGGACGTCGTGGTTCCCGCTTCACAGGCGGGCAGCAACGTGGCACTGATGCCTATCGTTGCCGCCTGACTCAGCGGAATGTGCAACTGCACCGACACCAGCAGGGTGGCAGGCAGTAGCCGCAGTACCTTGATGTCCATGATTTTTCCTTCCTTGAACCGAAAGCCAGTCAGAGCCGGACCCGGCGCTGAGGGAAAAACGCTTACCAGGAAAGAGTGGCAACAACGGTATCGTTATAGGTTCCTGCAGCCGGCGTGGTGCTGGTCTGGTCAGCAGGCAGCACACGACCGTAAATCGGGATATTTTGCGCCGTGGTCCCTGTGGTGAGCGTAATTGGCGTATTAATCGCGATTTCGGTGGTACGTGCGGTATCGGAATAGAGGCGGTAAGGAATACTGTTGCCGCTGGATGTCATGGAACGCAGCCCGCCGGTTGCCGCCAGTCCGCCGTTCAGTGACAGCGTCGGGGTCAGTCCTGTGCTACAGGCGATGGTGACGGCACCGGTTCCGTCAGCGCCGAATACGGTCCCGTTAATAACGCTGGTCAGATCCGCGTAGTTACCAAAATTCAGCGTACCCCACTGGTTGGTTCCCCCCGTTGATGTGCCGTTACCGACAGTACAACCTGTGCTGATGGTGAGCTGAACGCCTACCTGGCCTGTTAAGGTACCGGCGGCCTGTGCACCTGCGACTAAAGTCAGCGTCGCCGCAGAAAGCACGGCCAGTAATAATGATTTTTTTTCGCCCATGATGACTCCCAAAATAACTTACACGGATGTGTATTCATGCAACGGCGTTGCATGTGGAAATCCTCTGGTGGTTAATAGTTAACGCAAAAAAACGGCAAGAAAAGCCGGTAATAAACAGCGTGCAGGCCGGGTATTATGTTTTCCCTTCACAACGGAGCGGAGCCCTGACCTTATGTGCATGATGAAAAACGCAGTCATGGTTAAATATAAGTTAATAAATTTACCTTAAGGGACTCTTTTCATTATTTTTGTCAATAAGGATAAAAATTCTATAAATTACAAATTATAAAATTTTAATCCTGTTTATATTGATTTTTATTGGTTAATTATTGTGTTACCTAAACAAAAAGATGAAGGTGTTTAACATTTACTTTTGTATGGACATGGGTTTCTTCCCGCGATTGGTTAACAGTGCTACTGATGTTTACCGCGCAGCGCCAGCAACACCAGCAGCGCAGAGAACAGCGTAATCGCCATCAGACACAACAGTAAGGGATGCAATGAGACGGCATAAAGCTGCTGAAGCTGTGCCGTACTGGCTTGTGTAATAAGCTGCTGTGCCACGGTAAGATTACCGGTCGCCAGCCGTTGCGCCGCCTGGCTGATGGCCTCCGGACTGATCGCATCGCCGGTAAAGCGGGCCGCCAGTGCGTTGTGCGTTAACATCGACAGAATAGCGCCGACAATCGCCAGCGAGATGCCTTCTCCGGCCACGCGTGTGGTGCTGAAAATGCCGGTTGCCATGCCCGCCCGTTCTTTCGGCACGACGCTCACCGACAGTCCATCCATCAGCCCCCATGGCAAACCGGTACCGATGCCGACAACCACCATCGGCGCAATCATGCCTGTGACATCCTGCGCCAGCACCGCCTGACTGAGCCAGCCCAAACCGGCGGCGGCAATCACCAAACCTGATGTGCACAACACGCCTGCCGAAATCCAGCGCGTCAGCCACGCGGCCAGCAGTGGCACAATCAGCATCGGGACAGAAAGTGCCATCATCATCAGCCCGGCGCGTTCTTCGCTCAGTCCGGAGACCCCGATAAACAGCATCGGCAACACCACCAGCAGCACCACGAAACAGAAACCCGTCGCCAGCGGAAGTGCCTGCACACCGATAAAACGGATATAACGGAACAGGGATAAATCCAGCATCGGGTTTTTCACCCGCAGCTCAACAACCACAAATACCGCCAGCAACAGCGCCGCGCCTCCCAGCAGGGAAAGTACCCGTGTACTGTGCAGACCAGACTGTGGAATTTCCATCAGCGCCCAGGTCAGCAATGCCAGCATGGCGGTAAAGGACAGCGTCCCCGGCCAGTCGATGCCGGATGCCTGCGGATTCCGCGTTTCACGCATTTTTCCGGCGCCCGCTATCAGGGAAAGAACGGCAATCACCGTCGCGGAGAAAAACACCGAACGCCAGCCGAAGTTTGCGATAAGCACGCCTGCGAGAAAGGGGCCGAAGGCCAGTCCGACGCCAAAACTGCTGCCCATCAGGCTGAAAGCCCGGGTACGCGCTGCGCCATCGAATTCCTGCGCCAAAGCAGCCGCACCACCGGCCAGCGCACCGGCAGCAGCAATACCCTGCGCGGCGCGCAGTAAATCAATCCACAGCAAACTGCTGCTGAAAGCCTGGAGTAACGACAACAGCGCAAACAGAGACACGCCGCTGACGAACACTTTTTTGCGCCCCAGTTCATCGGCCAGCGCCCCGGCCGCCATCAGAAAACAGCCGAATGTGAGCATGAACGAATTGGTGATCCAGCTCAGTGCCTGCGCGCTGCCGCCGAGTTCACGGGCAATGGCGGGTGTTGCCACCGCACCGCTGACAAAATTGAGCGGCAAAATTACCGCCGCCAGACACACGGTAAATAGCACCTGCAGGCTGCCTGATGAAGATGAGGTCATTGTTCGCTTTCCTGATATTGGGGTATAACAGTGATGATAAATTGTCTTGAATATGGCGGAAACAGGCTGTAAGTCCGAGGATTGCGGACTAAATCGCTCGAATAAACAGGAGTGAAAATGGAAAATCTCAACGGCCTGCTGGCCTTTGTTCGCGCTGCCCAAAGTCAGAGTTTTGCCGCAGCAGCGGAGCGCATGGGCATTTCGGCCTCGGCGGTGGGGAAAAGCGTGGCGCGCCTTGAGGAAAAACTCAGTGTGCGACTCTTCAACCGCAGTACGCGGCGTATCAGCCTGACCGATGAGGGCCAGCTATTTTTTGAACGCTGCCAGCATATTGTTTCGCAACTGGAAGAGGCAGAACAGGAACTGGTACGGATCTCCGCTGTGCCGCGCGGCAAATTACGCATCACCGCGCCGGCTATCGGCTATCGCATACTGCTGCCGCATTTGCCGGAATTCCGTCAGCGTTATCCCGATGTTGAGCTGGATCTGGATTTCAGTGATCGCATGGTGGATGTCATTGATGAAGGATTTGATATCGCCATCCGCAGCGGCGAACTGAACAGTTCGCAGATGATGTCGCGCCGCCTCGGGCCGTTTCGTTTTGCGATTGTCGGCGCGCCACATTATTTCGCCAGGCATCCTGCGCCGCTTACGCCTGACGACCTTTATCAGCACGCTTGTCTGCGCTACCGCTTTCCGGGCAACGGACAATGGCAGGAATGGGAGATGACCAGCGTGACGCCGCCGGAACTGCCGCTGGCACTGAGCAGTAATAATCTGGAGTCGATTTTACAGGCGACGATACAGGGACTGGGGCTGGCGTATGTGCCGGAATTCATCGTGCGGCCATATCTTGAATCCGGTGAGCTTATTTCGGTACTGCCTGCGTATCTTAAAGAAGGCGGGAAGTTTTCGGTGGTCTGGCCGAGCAGCCGCCATATGCTGCCAAAAGTGCGGGTGTTTATTGATTTTCTGACCGAAAAACAGGTCCTGGGAGATATCACAACCGCATAAAAAACGGGGCACAAGGCCCCGTGAGATGTTTTAACGCGTATCAGAACATGTCACCAAGAGATCAGATTTGCTTCCACTGTGACCATTCGCCGGTAAATTCGGCTTTGCCCGGCTGATTGCCCTGCGTCCAGTAGTTGGCCTGGTAGTCTTTACCGTTCAGGCTGACTTTGTCGCCGGTGTTGTACACTTTGCTGGCATCCCAGGTGGCATATTTGCCTGCCGGAGAAGGCGTTGGTGTAGGTTCTGGCGTTGGCACAGGCGTTGGCACAGGCGTTGGCTCAGGGGTCGGCTCCGGTGTCGGTTCCGGTGTTGGCTCTGGCTCAACGGCTGCGTTACCCAGCACTGTTACCACGATGCTTTTCGATACCGATTTTTCACCGTGTTCATCGGTGACTACCAGTGTGAAGTTGAAGTCAGATTTACTGACCAGCTCTGGTGCGGTGAAGTCTGCGGAGACCGCATCGTACGAGGACAGTGCGATGGCGGCTGGTGCAGTCCATTTGTAGGTGAGTTTATCGTTGTCTTTATCGGCAGAACCTGCCGCGCTCAGACGCACTTTGGCACCGCTGAACACCTGCAGGGCAATATCACCGGTAGGCGCAGTATTGGTTTCTGAAGGGACTTCATCTTCCGGAACCTGACCGTCGATATTGACACCTTCAAAGTAGAAAGGCGCCATATCGATAACCTGATTCTGGATAGTACAACCCAGACCTTCGCGTGCCGCATTGACCAGCAGACCGTTGTCCTGATCGATAGTCCAGGTGAACAGTGCGCCCAGTCCTTTTTCAACCACATAACGGCCTTTTTCACGCACGGTACGTGGGGTATCAATGGACATGAAAATGCCGGTGTCTTTGTTATAAAGATAATCAGCATCAGCGACCTGATCGGTATACACCTGGAAGCCATTGCGTCCTGACTGATTTTCCAGATCCAGGTAGTTATTCACCATGTCGTACCATTCGGTGGTACCGCTTTCGAATGTACCGACGGTGGTTTTACCTTCAACAGGAGTATAGGTACCTTCTAAAGGAGAATAGCTTTCCAGTACCGCATTTTGCGCGTTACGGGAATAGGCCGCATAGCCGACATTCATGCGGTCAGCCGGGAACCCTTTCGACAGCAGATAGTTAATGATGGTGTCAATGCCCCAGCCGCCTTCAACCAATGCATGTAAATTGGTGTGATGCGACAATTTTTCTGCCCACGGCGTACCGAAAAAGTCATAGGTCATCAGGTTAACGCCGTACAGACCGGCTTCAAGCAGGGCCGGAACGTTGGATTTTTCCAAAATAGTGACCACGGCGGAGCTGGCAATACTGATTTTTACATCAGAACGTTTGATGGCGGCCATCTGTTTGGTGATTTCAGCAATCAGCAGCGCATAGTTCGCGCCATCATTATCATCATACGGGTTGTTATTCCCGGTGTTGCCCGGGTATTCCCAGTCGATATCCACTTCGCTGAACATCGGGAAACGGGTGAACAGACTGGCAATACTTTTCGCGAAGATGGTACGACCTTCTGCGGTTTTTGCCATATTGTGGAAGCCGTTACTTAACGTCCAGCCACCAATACTCATCGAAAGCACCAGATCATGACCCACTGCTTTGGCGCGTTTTTGCAGGTCACGTAAGCCACCGACCAGACCTTTTACATTGGCTTGCGTCGCGGTGGCCGGAGAAAGTTCCACCCAGCCCGGATTGTCCAGGTTGTTATTGACGGAGGAGCCAAAGTCACCCCACGGATCCAGGAACGTCGCCTGATGGGTGGTTTTACCCAGTTGTTGTGCGGCATTGGCCACGGTATTGGCTTTTTCACCCTGGTCGCCAACAATCCCAACGAAACCAAAGATGATTTTGTCGTAAGCAGTCGGTGGAATGTTTGCGAGGTCAAAACCACGGCCGCGGGCTTCTTTGCCTGCCTGCGAATTCTGCAGACGGCCATCATATTGTGACCAGTCGGTGTAATAGCCAAATACTTTTGGCTTATTCGCCGTATTGTATTTGTTATAAACCGGTTTCGTCACACGTGCCGACGTATAGCTGTAATTTTCAGTTTCTGTGGCTGGATTAAAACCGTCCAGAGTATAAGAGGATTGGGTTAACTCATCGGTCTTAATGATTTTGCTGGTAGACATAGTGTTTTCCTAAATTTTGAATGAGTACATAAACAGCCGGTTGCTGCTGGTGGATATATTCGATCCGGAAATAAAAACCGACAAATCATATTGAGATATAAATAAAATTGACTAATATAAAATTTATGGTTGTTTTTTGAACGGCGAAATTTAGCGGGTTTTATCGTCATCAATAATCACGTTGATGATAAAAAGACATATCACAAATTAATCATAAAAAGCATTGATTTTCAGCTTGTTGAATGCTTTCTGCATGTTGAGTGAGAATTAAGTGGTTTTTGAGTTTTACTTAATATCCCCCCGTTTTTTTTGATTCAGTCACATCTTAACTAAAATACTTAATATTAATCCTATTGCCTGTGGTGAAAATAATAAAAACAGATACGCTTAATCATCAGCAAAGATTAAGGGCAGGTACAAATGGCTGAAATAATGGAGGAGAGAGGATGATGGCTGTATATCTTATAAATGGCGAATATGTCTTTAATGAAAAAACCAAGGAGTTTAAAAAACTTCACAGTGATGTGAATATTAAACTGACTTCAATGAGATCACGTTGCCTGAGTTATATTATTGAACATGCAAAAGATGAAGTGATCGAAAAAGAGGCCATCTCTGTCGCGTTATGGGGAAGCCGCAGTAAATTCACCAGCGATGCCAGTTTGACCCAGACCCTTTATTTAATCCGCCGCGATCTTAAATTTGCCGGGCTGGATGAATTCTTCATTACTGTGCCGAAATCAGGCATTCGTGTCAGTACCTCGGCCACTGTGGAAGTCATGGAAGAGAAGGTATCACCGGTTAAGAACCTCAGACCGTGGATACTGATGTTTGGTTTTTTGGTGTCGGTACTGTTAATCGGTACCGCGTTGTTTCTGACGTTTCAACTTTAACTGTTGTCCGGAGGAAGACCTTATGTTTACTAACCCTGTGATTAATTCCGTACTGAAAAACGAAGGTGGCTATGTAGACCACCCGAATGATACCGGTGGCCCGACGCATTGGGGTATCACCGAAAAAACGGCCCGCAGTTATGGCTATACCGGAAAAATGACCGATTTCACGAAAGAAGATGCTTATCTGATCCTTGAAAAGAATTACTGGTATCAGCCGGGATTCGACAAAGTGTATGCCATTGCGCCAGGTCTGGCGCTGGAACTGTGCGACACCGGCACCAACATGGGACCGGCAGTGGGTATCCGATGGTTGCAGCGCTGGCTGAATGTATTTAATCACGGTGAAGCATATTATGGTGATATCGTCGTGGACGGCAAAATCGGCCCCGGTACGCTAAAGGCGTTAACACAGTTCATTGAGAAGCGTGGCACCGAGGGAGCGGGCGTGTTAATCACTTCTATTAATTGCAGTCAGGGGCAACGTTACCTGGAGTTGGCAGAAGGGCGTAGTGCGAATGAGTCGTTTGTTTACGGCTGGATGAAGGGGCGGATAACGCTTTAAATATGCTCGGGATATGTGATTAATACGTACGCAACTCAAAACGCTTCACAATATTAAAGGTGGATTTTTATGAAAACTGAATGCATAAAGAGCTGTATTATTTATTTCGAAGCAAACGCCCCCTTTATCTGGAGAGTAAATAATGAACGAGTCAAGTACAATTAACTTTGATTACAATCTTATCAAGATAATGAATGAAGTGATTGTTTCTGGGAATATTTCAAAAGCAGCAGAAAATTTGAATCTTACACCTTCCGCAGTAAGCTTATCGATAAATAAGCTCAGACGACATCTGGGTGAAGAACTGTTTTACCGCACGGCCACGGGTCTGAAACCCACCGCCACTGCGCTGGATATCCATGATTCTTTTGTAAACGCCATTACGATTATTGAAGATGTTTTACAGTCCTCAAGAACCGAAGGGCCATCGGGTGCCATATTGCGGGTAATGTGTCCGGATGTTCTGGAGGACTATTATTTTAACCGGATGTATAAGAACGAAAGTGGAAAGTCAGTAAAGGTCGAATTTTCTAATTCAACGAATATTAAGAGTGATGAAATGGTAAGGAGTTTGTTACAGGCAAATATCGATGTTGTTATTTCGCATCATGCTCTGAATCATGAGAAAATCACCTCAATAAAAATTGATGCCATGGATGAGTTTGTTATCCTGTGCGGTGCCAGCAGTTTATTGTCCAACCAGAGAGAACTGGCGTTAATGCATTACTACGCATTACCTCACGCTGTCTATAACGACGGTATTTATAATGATTTTACCGGTCTTCTCGGCACGACGTTGACGATTAATGCACCTTACGCGGGTCTGGTTAAAGTCATTTACCGCTCTTCTTCCATCAACGGTATCATCAGCGCGCTCGAACGCAGTGATATGCTCACTGTGTTACCCAGGGTGCTGGCGGATTACTTTATCAGGGAGCGGCATTGCAAGTTAAAGTGCTTTGATCTACCTAAAGAAATTTCAATAAAGGACTCTCCGGTCTACATGAATTACCTTTCAAACAGCAGTAAGCGACGCTATGTTCATCTGGTGATGTCACAGCTGAAAAGCGCGGAATCAATATGAAGGATGTGGCAAGAAATGCAGTTAACGTGATTTAAGAGAGTGTTTGTTTATTTTTTAATGATTTTTTTAATAAAAAATCAGCGCCGGATTGTTAAAATTAATTATTGAGCTGAAGTGATTATTGCTTTGATGATGGCCGGATTATCATTGTCGCAGTTATCTCAATCTTTATTAGTTAATCTATGAGGTTTTTCGTCATGATCAGTCTTCATGCTAACGAAGTTGTGTTTATATAATTTGAGTTATTAGTTTCTATATTAGTTATGTCATCCTGGGGTGGCCTGGTGCGATTTATCATGCGCTGCAAAAGTAAGCCCACTGTGGAGGATGTTTATAAATGTTTTACGCAAATCGTTGTGTCGTGTTTCACAGGTTTCCTGCTAAGCATCGTTTTCATCGAAAGGGATATGGGTTTTAACATGATCCTGATGACCTCCGGTATAGGCGGTGTGTTAGGCGGGCCACTATTAATTCTGGCAGGGGACCGGGTGAAGAAATTGGCGGGAACTTTTACACTGGCCCAACGGTAAACAACTTTATTCACTAAGTATTCAAAGTTTGTTCATAAGTATGTGGACTGATTCCGGGTGATCAGTCCGCATTTTTTATTGTTCTTCGAATAAATTTATAAGTGGTTTTTAATAAATATCATCCGTTTTTTATGATGTTTATGGCTTTGTTTTTATTAGCCTGTATGCGCTTATGCGATTAGCCTTTTGACTGACAGGGCAGGGGGCAGTACAGAAACTCTGACCGGTTAATGTTATGCAGAAAATAACTTTCAGCATTTAACTTCGACTATTTATATAAGGTTGTCCTTATGCGCAGAACTAAAGATAAATACCTTTTGAATCTTATTACACTTTCCTGTCTGATGGCCTGTGTTGCTCCGGCAATGGCAGCCGATACGTCGGACCCCTATGTCATCAAAGAAAGTGATCTGATTAAAAAAGAAAATAGCCTGACTCAAAACCCGCTGATGCAGGAGGTTAAGGCGTCTATCCGCACACTGGATAATGCTTCCGTCGATAAAATCGCCCCCGGCCGCAGCGATAACCCGGCTAACGTGAAGCGGGTGGACAGCATTCTGGGCAGTGATAAGTGGGAACACATTTTCCCGCTGCGTGACCCGAGCTATACCTACACCAAATTCCTGCAGGCCATCGGCAAGTTCCCGGCCGTGTGCGGAACGTATACCGACGGACGTGATTCGGATGCCATTTGCCGTAAAGGCCTTGCCACCATGTTTGCACACTTCGCACAGGAAACCGGCGGCCACGAAAGCTGGCGCCCGGAAGCCGAATGGCGTCAGGGGCTGGTCTATCTGCGAGAAATGGGCTGGAAAGAAGGGCAGAAAGGCGGCTATAACGGCGAATGTAATCCGAATGTCTGGCAGGGACAAACCTGGCCTTGCGGCAAAGATGCCGATGGCGATTTTGTCAGTTACTTCGGTCGCGGTGCCAAACAACTTTCTTATAACTATAACTACGGCCCGTTCTCCGATGCGATGTTCGGCACGGTCAGAACCCTGCTGGATAAACCGGAGCTGGTGGCTGATACCTGGCTGAACCTTGCCAGTGCGGTATTCTTCTACGTCACGCCGCAGGCACCGAAGCCGAGCATGCTGCATGTGATCGACGGCACCTGGCAGCCGAACGATCGTGACAAAGCCAACGGTCTGGTGCCGGGATTCGGCGTGACTATTCAGATCATCAATGGCGGTGTTGAGTGCGGTGGCTCGCAGGAAATCGCGCAGGGCCTGAACCGCATCTCCTACTACAAAAGCGAAGCGGAATACCTGAAAGTGCCGGTTCCGGCTAATGAAGTGCTGGGCTGTAAAAACATGAAACAGTTTGATGAAGGTGGAGCCGGTGCGCTGCCGCAGTACTGGGAACAGGACTGGGGATGGTCATCAGAAACGCCAACTGGCCTGACGTATTCCTGTCAGTTGGTCGGTTATCAGACACCGTTCTCCGCGTTCAAAGAGGGCGATTACAAACGCTGCGTCCAGCACTTCTTTAACGTGAAAGTGGTCGATGATGCCGGTAAAGAAGAAGCGGTGACACCTGCTCCTGAACCGACGCCAACACCAACACCGGAACCGACACCAGCCCCGGCTGACGGCAATTCAGCGCCGGTGGCAAAACTCTCCGGTCCGATTGGTGATGTGGAAAGCCAGGCGAATGTGACGCTCAATGCAGCAGAATCTACCGACGCTGACGGCGATAAACTGACCTACAGCTGGTTGCTGCCGAACGGGTCCACCCTCGCCGGTAACGATCGTGAATCGCTGAGTTTTGTCGCACCCGTGGTCACCGCTAAGCAAAGCTTCAACTTTACCCTCACCGTGTCCGACGGGAAGAAAAGCAGTGTGGCCACCTACGTGCTGACGGTCACACCGAAGGTATTGCCGATCCCTGATGAAGGCACCAGCACCGGCTGCGCTGACAACTGGGATGCCGGTAAAGTGTATAACGGCGGAGAAAGTGTTAACTGGAAAGGTAAGGAGTATCTCGCGAATTACTGGACTCAGAACAATGAGCCAGGTAACCCGTCGTTCACTGGCGAATGGTCACAGTGGAAAGAGATCAAAGCCTGTAAGTAACGTGTAAGTCATTAACAAATCAATGGCAAGTCCGGTTTCCGTTCATCGGGGAAAACTAAAATGGGTGCGATTTCCGCGCCCATTTTTTTCATCCCTGCTGGCCGCGTTTGTCCAGCCATCTCCCCGTTTCACCCAGTGCTTCATCAAGATTTTCGCGACCAAAACCGATACGCAGGAAATCTTCCGACACCCTGTTCAGTTCTGATGCGTAGGCGACAGAAGGGATCACCATCACACCGGCTTCTTCCACCAGTTGTGTGGCAAAGGCTTCTGCGCCTTGCTCACCGGTAAAACGTGGGAACGCCAGCACACCGGCTTTCGGCACGCTGAGCCTGAACAGGTGCGGGTATTGCGCCAGAAATTGAGTCAGTGTTACGAGCTGGCGGCGCGAGCGTTCCATCACCCGTTCAAGGATCGGTGCGCGGGCATTGAGTGCCACCGTGGTGAGAAACTCGCCGGGCATGGAATTACAGATCGACAGATACTGCTTCATGCGCTCGAGTTCCCGCATCCACGCTTTATCCTGACAGGCCACCCAGCCGATGCGCAGCCCCGGTAATCCGTAAGCTTTGGAGGTCACGTTCAGCGAAATGCCACGTTCGTAAATATCCGCCAGTTGCGGCAGCCGGTCTGCCGGATCAAACTCTGTCAGCCGGTACACTTCGTCCGAGAAAATCCAGATCCCGCGATCGCGGCATAACCCGATCAGTTCGTCGAGTTGCTGACGGCTAATCAGCGCGCCGGTCGGATTGTGCGGAAAGTTAATCACCAGCACTTTGGTATTGGCGCGCAATGCGTCACGGACTTGATTAGTATCCAGCGCCCAGTCGTTATTTTCATCAAGCGCCACGCCGGTGACGTCACACAGCGATAACGGCACGCTTTCCAGCGACTGATAATTTGGGGTGATCACCAGGGCGTGATCGCCGGATTTGAGCAACATCTGAAAACTGGCGTAAATCGCTTCGTCGGCACCGGCAAAACTGATGACGTCCTGCGCGGTGACATTTTTATAGGTCGAGGCGATGGCGTCGAGCAGTTCCGGCGTTCCGCGCAGTGGCGGATAATCCAGCATGGTCTGCATGAACGGCGCGCGGTGTTCTTTCCCTGCCAGTTCAAATAACGTATCCAGGCTCATCGATTCAGGATAGGAAGAGGACAGCGGAAAACGTACAGCGTGTTCGAGGCGCGAGAGATAGCTGATTAAACGGAAATCTTCAGGAAAAGCCATGATATACCTGCGATAAGAAGTCAGAGCATTTGAAAATAAAAAGTTTAGCGGCGGTGGCCTTGTGCAAAACGGCGCTCAAGGCGGCTTTGCAGCAGTTCCAGCACGATCGACATAATCCAGTAGATCGCAGCAGCGGTCGCCAGCATTTCCATATAACGGTAGGTGCTGCGCCCGTAGGATTGCGCCAGAAAATTCAGCTCCCACAGACCCATCAGTGACACCAGAGACGAATCTTTCAGCATCGAAATAAACATCGACCCGGCGGGCGGGATAATGATGCGCAATGCCTGCGGCGCGGTGACGTGAACGGCCACCGTCCAGCGTGACACGCCGAGCGCCAGCGCGGCTTCCTGCTGACCGCGCGGCACCGAGAGCACGCCGCTGCGGATAGTTTCCGCCAGATACGCGCCGTAGTTCATAGACAGAGCGATAATGCCCGAGCTGAGCGCCCCGAGCACAATTCCCACCTGCGGCAGCGCCAGATAGATAATCAGCACCTGCACCAGCAGCGGCGTGCCGCGAAACAGCGAGGCGTAAAACGTCGCGCAACCAAACGCCAGCGCATTTTCAGACATCCGGCCGAGCGCGGTTATCAGGCCAATCAGCAGACAGAAAAACATCGAGCAGGCGGTGATCATAATGGTCAGCGCCGCACCCTGAATAAAGCCGTCCGGCGACAGGCGCAGGCCAAGCAGGAACGGCAATTTCTGCCCAATCAGGCTCCAGTCCAGCCCCATTTTGCTGAACGCGCCGAGCAGCAGGCTGAGCAAAATCAGCCACGTCAGCCCGGTTTTAAATTTAAACGCATGTGCGTGGTGCCAGCGTTCCGGCGTTTCCACTTTCGGCTGGCTGTCCGGGATTTGTGGCATTACGGTACCTCGTGGGTAATATCTTCACCCAGCCAGTGCTGAGAGATTTTCGCCAGCGTGCCATCGTCGCGCAGCGATTTGATGGTATCGGCCACTTTCTTGTCCCATTCGGCGTCACCTTTGTCGGTGGCTACCCAGTTCGGTTCAGCATAAAGCTCGGTGACAATTTTAAACACCGGCGCACGTTTGATGCGGGCATTCGCGGTGGCTAAATCTGACACCACGCCGTCGAGGCGCACACCCGGCCCGAGCGCCAGATTCTGGAACGCCACTTCTTCGTCACTTGGGATCACGTGTACGTTATCGAACGGGAATGTGATGGGCTTGCTGCCCGGGATCACCAGCGTTTTTTGCAGATAGGTTTCGTAGGTTGAACCAATGCCGACGCCAATCTTTTTATTGCTCAGATCGGCCGCCGATTTAATGCGGTCGTCTTTCTTATTGACCACTAAGACCGCCGGAGAGTTGTAATACGGCGTCGGAAAATCCAGTACTTTGGCGCGCTCGGTGTTTGGCGTCATCGAGCAGATACAGGTATCCCAGCGACCCTGCCATTTGCCGCCGACAATCGTTTCCCAGCCCGGTGCGATGATTTCAAGTTTTACGCCCATGCGCTGCGCCACCGCTTTCGCCACATCCACGTCAAAACCGGCCAACTGGTTATTATCATCAATAAAACCAAATGGCGGGTAATCGTTAACGATCGCATTGCGCAGCACACCGGTTTGGGTCACGCGATCCAGCGTCGCACCGGCAAATGAGGCAGCAGAAAACAGTGTGGCGGCAAGGAGAGTCACAGCTACAAACGGAGTGCGCATAAATGGAGTTCCTTAAACGTAACCAGAATGGGAATTTATTGTGAAAACCTACACTAACTTTTAGACGTATAGAAGTCTAAATTAAACCTTTTCTGACTTACAGTGAACTCTGCGGGAAATCCTCCCAATGACAGCGCATTACTTCAACCCGGTGTTAACTCAGTAATCCCGCCCCGACGTTAATGGACAACCCTAAAATCGCCAGATTAAAGACAAAGGAAATGACCGACTGCAACAGGGCAATCTGGCGCATATCGGTGGTGCCGGTCGCGACGTCGGCGGTTTGTGAGGCGACGGCGATGGTGAAGGAGAAATAGAGAAAATCCCAGTAGCCGGGCTGCTCAGGCTTTTCCGGGAAGATCATCGGCGTGATGTCTTTTGTCTGCCGCAGATAGTGATGATGCGCGTAATGCATGGCGAAAGAGGTCGGCAGCAGCGCCCACGAGGCAATCAGCGTAGTCGCGGTCAGCAAGATATGCAGGGTTTTTGCGCTTCCCGTCAGCGCTTTAAGCGAGCCGAGTTCCATCAGGATCGCCAGAATGCTCACCAGGCAGGTGAGCGTGACCAGCGTCAGCACCAGACTGGCGCTTTCATCCTGCGTTTTAGCGATGTGCGGGATATCCTTCGCTTCAGTGCGCAGCATGCGAAACCACAGAAAAAACAGATACATCCATGCCAGCACATTCCAGCCAATCATCAGCCGCTGCAAAATTCCCAGATGCGGGGGAAGCGCGAAGAAGCAAATCAGACCAGCAACAATAGAAATCAGTAAACGGCCACGAACGTGCAGATAATGGCGCAGAGAGAAACTCATGATGTCAGGCACCTGGTAAAAGAGACGGGGATAGATTAACTGTAGTCGCCGGGGGCAATATCCGGCGTGCAGACTTATGCGCAATTTCTTCCAATACCCCGCCGCAGGGGAGTGTTTAAGTAGTTTCTCTCCATTGCGCTCAAGGGTTTGAAACTATGTTTACGACATCATTTTGGCCAGCCGCCCCGGCATATCAGGTATCCATGATGGATCTGGATGCCCCGGAAAATTTAAGTCCTAAAGCTTTGCAAACGATTCATTATTGCCTGCGTCTGACCGAAGCCATCAACCAGCTGGAAGCGGCCTGTGAAAGCCGTTTGCTGGATGCCCTGCGTGAAGAGATGTCGATTCAGTGTTTCCGTTTAGCGCCGCTGTTTGATGATCCCGATACCCGGCGCGGACTGTTTTTACGGGCGGAAATGCTGGCAGATGACAGTTGCGGAAAAACGGTATTACCGCAAATTGCTGGCCTGAAGGAACAGCAACTGGTGCTGGGCATCGGTAACACGTCCACCTGGGTGGGAAAATCCAAACAGAGTTTTTATTCGTCGTGGTTTGGTGAACCTGCCCCGGTTTTGCAGGAAGTTTCCGACGTGATGGACAGCCTGTTTCCGGAAAGCTTACTGTATCTGCAAAAGGAAATCGCCGCCGATTTACTGGCGATGCCGGGCTGCGCATACAAAATTATCAACCTCTTTGGCATTGCCGGTGAAGCCAATACCTATCCGAAACATTTTGCCTATTTCTTCCCGGAAGACGAGGGGCTGAAGTATTCGCCGGTCAAACGCACGGTGGTGTTTGCCAATACGTATCAGCAATTGTTCGAGCTGTTTTCACGTACCGAAGCCGCCAAAATGGGCTGGGCCGAAGACATGCTGCCAGACAGTGATGTGTGCCAGCGTTATCTGATTGCCTGGTTCCGCGGGCACGACCTCGGGCATTCTCTGGTGCGTAACGAGAACGTCTTTCCGAAACTCAGCAAAATTGATCGGTGGGGATCAATGATAGTGCAGGAAGCGCTGGCCGATCAGTTTGGTTTGCTGATGTGCCTCACGCCGCAGGTGGCCACCGGTTTGCAGCTCGACCGGACCGTGCTGGCGCGGATCTATTTCCTCGAAATGTTGCGCTATCTGCGCCGCGGCCCGTCAAGTTATCCGGATGCTGGTGCGGCCTGGATCCAGTTCAACTATCTGCGCGAACACGGTTGCATTGAGCTGTCGGCGGAGACGCTTGATTTCCATCCGGCGCTGTTTTACCCGCAAATGGCCGATCTGACCCGCCTGATGAGCGAAGCGCTGCTGGGGGGCGATGCGGAGCGTGCGCAGGCGTTCATGCTGCAACATTGTCCGCACACTAATCCGGAAGATGTCGAAATCCTGATGGCACGCCTCGGTACAACCAATGACATGATTGAATACAACCAGTTAATTAAGAGAGTCCCGTTATGATGCCGTTTTCAAATGGATTTTTACTCAGCCTGTCGCTGTGTCTGGACATTGGGATTGCTAATATCGCCATGATGACACTGGCGATGCAGCGGGGGTATTTTCATGGATTCTGGCTGGGCATCGGCACCTGCATCGGCGACTTAATTTACGCGGTGCTGGCGCTGGCCGGGATGACCATTTTGCTGCAATACCAGAGTGTGCGCTGGGTGCTGTGGGTCGGCGGTTCACTGATGCTGATGTGGTTTACCTACAAAATGATCCGCGCCGCGCTCGCGCCTGCTGAGGATCTGAGCGCCGGTGACAGCGCGCAGCCACGTTCTGTTATTCGGAATTTTGGTCGCGGCATCGTACTGGCGATGTCTTCACCCACCGCTATTTTGTGGTTTGCCGCCGTCGGCGGGGCACTGATCTCCCGCATGGGGCAGGGAAGCACGGCGAATGCCTCGTGGTTCCTGGGCGGCTTCTTTATTGCAGGTGTGTTCTGGACGATGGTGATCTGTTCCGTCGGCAGCCTTGGCGGAAAAATGCTGGGCACCAAAATGCTGAAATATTCGTATGTAGCCTCAGCGGCGATCTTCTCTTACTTTGCGCTGTATGTGGTGATCAGCGGTTATCGGGAGTTCATCTTGGTATAAGTACCTGCGACGCGTGAAGTGACTGCGAATAAAGATGGGGAGTGATCCCCATCATCTTACGGAACGTATTGATGAAATGGCTTTGATCATAAAAGCCCAGCCCTATCGCCACATCCAGCGCATTATTATTTTTACGCAGCTGATTTCTGGCCTCGAGCAAACGCAGTTGCATATGGTATTGCAGCGGCGGCATGCCGATGTGCTGGCGGAACAGGCGGACAAAGTGAAACTTGCTCAGTCCGCTGATTTGCGCCAGCGTATCGAGATGGATTTTGCGGGTCAGATGGTCACGCATAAAATCGAGCGCCAGCGTAATCGGCCGCAAAGACTGTTCCTGCTCTCTGGCGGGTTCTTCCAGCAATGCCCCCAGCAGCCACAACAAATTTTGTTCCTGATCGTCGTCGTTCAGCGTGCGTTTGTAATGGCACAGTGCCGAAAACAGCGCGGGATTACTCAGCACGCCTTCGGTTAACACCGGCGCGCAGTGATCGGAACGCAGATTGTGATCGACCGACACCTGACGCAGTAAAGCCTGCGGAATATGCACGCTGAGAAATTCGACCTTGTCGTTACCGAACAGCGACGACTGAACGGTGGCCGGGTTGTAAATCGTGATATCGCCGCCGCGCACAAGTTCGGTTTTGCCGTGCAGCCAGATTTCTTCCGTACCAGTCAGATTGGCACTGATGACATATTCGTCGTGAGTATGACGCGGAAATGAAGAATTGCTCGCTGTCAGGTGCGAGCATTCAATCTCATTAGCCATCGTCCATTCAGAAATAGAAAGAGACACGTTGCACTCCGAAAATCTTTGCTGTGCGGAAAAGAGGCTACATTGGTTTTTCTTATATGAAATTTATAGCACAAATTGTTAACCACAAAAGCGAGGAAAATTCATCTCTCATCGCAACAGGCCAAATTTTCAGATTTTGCCCATTCGCCAATCCGGGCAGCGGGACCCGGCGGAATGTTGTATGAATGTTGATTAATAGCCGCAGTCGTTATTTTCACCCACGCGCTGCCGATATTTGATAACGGCAATAACGGGGAATTCATTTTTGTTTTACAGGATAAAAACAATTAGCAAAACCACCGGCAAACGACTTTGACAATACGTGCTCGTTTTGACTGCCTGTTTTATTTATTGACCGTGTTTATTCTTATCCGGCTTGTAAATTCAATACTTAATAAGGCAAAATATGCGCCCCGCAAAACGGGGATGACTCATTTTTCGTTCATTGAACTACGCATTTTTCATTAAGCAAACCTTCAAATACCAGAGGCCGGGCTAAGTACCGGATAGATATTTACTTTCAGATACCGACAGTCTTGTCGCAAGGAATCATAAATGGTGCAGCACTCTTTATATGCAGCGTTCTCCGTCATGGGAAATCAACATCATGTCGGATAACCTCGTCACAGGGTCCCCTTCCCGCGTGGAATTACGTAAAAGCCTTACGCTGATTCCGGTTGTCATGATAGGTCTGGCCTATATGCAACCCATGACACTGTTCGATACGTTCGGTATTGTCTCCGGCCTGACGGACGGCCATGTGCCGACGGCGTATGCCTTTGCGCTGATCGCCGTGCTGTTCACCGCGCTGAGTTACGGCAAGCTGGTGCGCCGCTATCCTTCCGCCGGTTCTGCGTATACCTACGCGCAAAAAGCCATTCATCCTGTGGTCGGTTTTATGGTCGGCTGGTCGTCGCTGCTTGATTACTTATTCGCGCCAATGATCAATATTCTGCTGGCAAAAATCTATTTTGAAGCGCTGGTACCGTCAGTGCCGTCGTGGATATTTGTCGTCGTACTGGTCAGCTTTATGACGCTGTCGAATTTGCGCAGTATCAAAACGGTCGCCAACATTAATACGCTGGTTGTTGTCTTGCAGATTGTGCTGATCACGGTGATCACCGGCATGGTGATTTATGGCGTGAATCACGGCACCGGCTATGGCACGCTCGCCAGCACCCAACCGTTCTGGGGTGAAAATGCGCATACCGTGCCGATGATTACCGGCGCGACCATTTTGTGTTTCTCCTTCACCGGTTTTGACGGCATCAGTAATTTGTCGGAAGAAACCAAAGACGCAGAACGGGTGATCCCGCGGGCGATATTCCTGACCGCTTTAATTGGTGGCGTGATCTTTATTGCGGCGACCTATTTCCTGCAACTCTATTTCCCGGATATCTCCAGCTTTAAAGACCCGGACGCCTCACAGCCGGAAATCATGCTGCAGGTGGCAGGCCGGGCGTTCCAGTTTGGCGCGCTGATTTTCTCCAGCATCACCGTGCTGGCCTCCGGTATGGCAGCCCACGCGGGCGTTTCCCGCCTGATGTATGTGATGGGCCGTGATGGCGTGTTCCCGAAACGCTTCTTCGGCTATATCCATCCGACATGGCGCACCCCGTCTTTCAACGTGCTGCTGGTCGGCGCCATTGCCTTGCTGGCGATTAATTTCGATCTGGTCACCGCCACGGCGCTGATTAACTTTGGTGCGCTGGTGGCATTCACGTTTGTGAACCTGTCGGTGATTTCGCAATTCTGGATCCGCGAGCAGCGCAACAAAACCGTTGTGGATCATATTCAGTATTTGCTGTTGCCGCTGTGCGGTGCGCTGACCGTTGGTGCGTTGTGGGTGAATCTGGAAGAAGGCTCGATGGTGCTCGGCCTGATCTGGGGCGCAATCGGCTTTATCTATCTGGCCTGCATGACCAAAAGCTTCCGCAATCCGGTACCGCAATACGAAGACGTAGCGTAACTCATCACTGGTGTGAAAATGGCTCCTGCGGGAGCCATTCTTGTTTCTGCCTACTGAATGCCGAACCCGCGCAGCAGCGCCGTCACTGCTGCTGCCGCAATAATAATCACCATCAGCGGCGCTTTTCTCCAGGCTAAAAACAACGCCACGCTGACGCCGGTGACCCGCGCGTATCCGGCGAAATGATGACCTTCGAACAGCGCCGACGTAGCGGCCACCGCCAGCAATAAGGTGGTGGCCGCATCCGATAACATTGTCTGAGTTGCAGGGGAGAAATTCAGGCGTGAACCCAGCCGGTAACCGGCCACGCGCATCAGAAATGTTCCGGCGGCGAGCACCGCAATTCCCGCGATCATCAGGCTGTGTGAGGTCATTTTCGGTTCCTCCACGCCAGCAATCCGAGCAGGGAAAACAGCACCGGCATACCGGCCGGAACGAAAGGCACCGCAGCCAGCGAAATCAGCGCACCGGAGGTAGCGGGTATGCGCGTTCTGCGGCTGCGCAGCGCCGGGAAAATCAACCCCAGCAAAATGGCCGGGAACACGGCATCAAGGCCGATGGCTTTGATATCCGGAATGAACTGGCCGATGTACGCCCCGGCCATCACACTGACCGGCCAGAATAAGGCGATACCTGCACCGCATAACCAGTAGGCGGTTTTGCGTTTTTCATGGGTAGATTGCGAGATGCCAAACACCACGCTTTCATCGTTCATGATGTGACAACCCAGCCAGCTCATGGCTTTGCTGCCGACCAGATCCTTCACCGCAATCCCGAACGGTAAATGGCGCGCATTGACCAGCAATCCGGCCGCCGCCGCCGCAAACGGGCTGCCACCCCCGCCGACGATGGCGATAAATAGAAACTCCGACGCCCCTGCCAGCACCAGCAGCGAAAGCATCAGCGGTACCCACAGCGGGAAACCGCCTGCGACCGCCAGCGAGCCATAAGAAATGCCGACCAGACCATCGGCCAGACACACCAGAAAGATGGCTTTAAGCACATCATTCCCCAACGGTGAAAAGAAACGCGCAGACATAATTTCATCCCATAACGAACAAGTATCCATTATAATGAACGTATCTGCATCGTTCTTCAAGTCGAACGATCGTTCGTTATACTGATCATGAGGCGGTTATGTCACAACCTATTAGCGTTATTTCGAAGGGACTGGTTCGTGAACGCCAGCGGGCTGGCCTGTCACTGGCGGAAGTCGCCCGCCGTGCCGGTATCGCCAAATCGACGCTTTCCCAGCTTGAAGCGGGCAACGGGAATCCGAGTCTGGAAACCCTGTGGGCGCTGTGTGTGGCGCTGAACATTCCTTTTGCGCGACTGATGGAGCCGGAAGTGAATAAAATGCAGGTGATCCGCCGGGGTGAAGGTCCGGCGGTAGTGGCGGAACTGGCGGATTATAAAGCGGTATTACTCGCGACCTGTCCGCCCGCTGCGCGCCGGGATATTTATCTGCTGACCACGCAACCGGGCGCTGACCGTATCTCCAGCCCGCATCCGCAGGGCTCGGTCGAGCACATCATCATCACCCAGGGACGCGCCCTCGTCGGGCTGGTTGACTCACCGGTGGAACTGAATGCCGGAGATTACATTTCCTATCCTGCCGACGTCGAACATATCTTTCGCGCGCTGGAACCGGACACCATGGCGGTGCTGGTATCGGAGCAGAGTTAAGATTTTGTGTTGATGAGCAATCTGTGATCCCGGAGGTACTGCGCGGCAGATATATACAATAAAGAGTCTGGTTGCTGAGTTATTAATGCCCTACAATTTGCGTGGGAATTATTAATGGCTAAGGGATGACATGGCTGACATTGATGATATTGCAACGCGCATTGCCGGGATTATTCTTTCCCCTGATTCCGTATATGGCCTGATAAACGGTGCACTGACCGTTCCGGTTGATTTTGGATACATGGTGTATGGGATATTTGATACCGGTTCACGTTACATACATGAAACGATGCGAATACGTATGGCGGATGCCATCAGAAACGATATTCTGAATCATCACCATATCTCTGAAGCCGTTAAGCTGGTTTTTACCGAGTTTAATAAATATGTTTCAGAAACTGAGCAAGACAAAATTTACAGGGCGGTTTTTACTTCATTCATTGGACGAATGGGAACCAACATAATAATTGCGCTGATAACTGCCTCAGTATTAGAACGAGTCTCTTTCATCTCTGCCAGTTTTCGCTATCAGCCGATATCTGCATTAACCGGCGTTTTGCTAATAGGAGGCATGACAGAGCGTTCAATACGAACATCAGAAGCTCTTGAAACTGAGGATCCTGAAGTCTATAAACTCCTCAGACCGAGGGATTACGACCTTCTATATTTTTTGTTTAAGCCTTCAGTACAACCCTTTGTCGATGCGATACATGTCAGGGTGACACAGGGGGAATCCGCATTCAGAAAGATAATGGACACGGTGAGGAGGAAACTCAATGCCGCATAATAACCCATTTATACAATTTATCCGGTCCCTGCTCTACATCGCTTATAAGATAATTACCTTCACAATAAGTCATAGTCTCGAAGCACTTATTGGCCCACTGATCGTTATTGGCTCAATACTTTGCATTATGTTTATCGAACCCTGGCCGGTGAAGTTTGTCAGCATCGGAGTATGGCTGGTGTTTCTCTATTTTCTGTCTAAGGCGATTGATAAAATCACTGGCAGAGATAAACGTGATAATTAACTTGATAAGGACATGATATGGCGGTTCCTATTCCCATTGGCATTATATCTATCAAGGTCATATGTAGGGATCATGCATTCAGGGAAACAATGAGGCGTAAAATAAATGTCAACCAATAGCCGCTTATTGGAATTTATTAATTTTCTGATTATCAAAGTAAAAAACATGGTGGCTTTTATAGTCTATCATTCGTTTGGCTTTGCATTTGCCCCGTTAGTTATTTTTGGCCCAATACTTTGCATTATGTTTGTCGAACCCTGGCCGATGAAGTTTGTCAGTATCGGAGTATGGCTGGTGTTCCTCTATTTTCTGTCAAAGGTGATTGATAAAATCACTGGCAGAGATAAACGTGATAATTAATTATCCTTGATAAGGCCCCTCCATTTGCAGGGCTCATATTTGATCCCTGCCTCAGACCGCCTTCTCAAAACGTAATCAGCTTCTTCGTCACGCTATTCTTCAGCAGCAGCATTGAAGACAACACTGAAAGCAGGAAAGTCAGCAGGATGACGAACAGTTTGGCGGTCAGGGAGTTGATCGGGATCCACTGGATTAATAAATTGAAAAAGGTGTAGTGGAGAATATAAACGCCGGTCATGGTTTTCCCCAGCGAACTGACCATTTCACTGACCGGCAACCGCGTGGCGTCCTGTTTCACGCCATTGGCCGCGATAATGATCAATACCACCAGAATATAGACCTGCGATCCGGTCAGAATAAAGCTGTTGCGCTCCAGGTTGAAGATGGAAAAGAAGAAGTGTTTTTCATAATACCAGGTGAAAATATAGACAAAAGGAATGGCGATGGCGGCGATTTTCGCCACCCGCGGGCGACCGTACAGGGCGGAAACCACCGGGTCATATAACAACTGGCCGGTCAGATAATAAAGTACCCAGGTCCAGATGCGGAACTGCGCGGGGGTTGAAAAAGATTTATGGTCAGTGAAATAGATCGCCAGCAGATCATACGCAAAGGAAAAAATCAGCAGGCTGGCGACCAGTGCCGCAAGAATGACCCGTCTTTTAGCCAGCCATTCCACCAGCGGATGAAAGGTGTAAATAATCACCAGCGTAAAGATAAACCACGGCTGAATCAGATAACCTTTCTGGTAAGGCTCCCATAAATAATAAATCGAAAACCAGAAAATGAAGAGGGTTAAGATGCTGCGTATTTTCTTCAGTTGCCATTCTGCCGTGTGCTGTGAACCGGCATCCATATAACCGGTGACCACAAAAAACAGCGGTGTGGCAATGGTGGAAATAAAGGTCAGGAAAGCCAGAATAGTGTCGTAGTTATAATTGTAATTGTCGTAAGTGTTATAAACGGTGAAAAAGGTCACGGCGGTCAGGCAGCCGAGCGTTTTAATAATATTCAGTCCCGTGGTGTTCATTGTGTACGTCGTTGTCCTTCACGATGGAAACAGTTGTAAATCACCGGCAGCGCCAGCAGCGTCAGCACGGTGGCAAATCCCAGCCCGAACATGATAACAACCGCCATGCTCTGGAAAAAGACATCAAGCAACAACGGCGCGAGGCCGAGCACGGTGGTAAACGCCGTCAGCAGGATCGGGCGCAGACGCGAAGTGGCCGCGTAGATAATCGCGTCGGTCTGGTTTTTCTCTTTTTTCTGCTGACCAATTTCTTCCACCAGCACGATGCCGTTACGGATTAACATCCCGCTCAGGCTGAGCAGGCCGATCAGCGCCATAAAGCCAAACGGAATACCGGTCAGCAGGAAGCCAAAGGTGACGCCAATCAGGGCCAGCGGCACGGTCAGCCAGATGGCGATGGCGTTTTTCACCGAGCTGAACATCAGGACGGTAATGATAAACATCATCAGGAAACCAACCGGCAGGGTGGTAAACAGCCCCTGCTGCGCCTCGGCGGAGTTTTCCGCGTCGCCACCCCATTCGATGCTGTAACCGTGCGGTAATTTCAGCGCCTCAACCTGCGGTTTAATACGCGCCAGCATATCGCCGGAGGTTTCACCGCGGGCCGGATCCGGATCGGTCTGTACGGTGAGCACCCGCGAGCGGTCGCGCCGCATGATCAGCGGATCTTCCCATTCAACTTTAAAATCACTGACCACGTTACTCAGCGGAATAAATTGCTGACGCGTCTGGCTCCAGACCATGATATTGGCCATATGATCGACATCCAGTCGTTCCGATGATGGCGGGCGTAAAACAATCGGCATCAGCGTCGAGCCATCGCGGAAAATCCCCACGGTGCTGCCGCTGAAATTCATCTGTAATGCGCTGTCGGTTTCGCCTTTGTCCACGCCGAGTTCACGTCCCAGATACGGCGAAAATACCGGGCGAACCATTTTGCTGCGATCCTGCCAGTCGTTACGCACCCCGTCGGCCGCGCCGTCATCGAGGATAATCTTATCCACCTGACTGGCGATATTACGCAACTGGTCGGGATCGGAACCTTTGATTCGCACTTCAATCGCACTGTCACCGGACGGCCCGAACATGATGCGTTTCAGGCTGGCGTTGACTTCAGGATAATGATTGCGGATGTTCTGTTCGGTGCTGTGGGCCAGCGCGGCGATTTTCCGCTGGTCATCCATGCGCACCATAATTTGCGCATAGTTGGAATATTGCCGCTGGCCGTTGTAGGTGAGGATAAAACGCATCCCGCCCTGACCGACGGTGGTGACAGTGTTTTCCACGCCTTCCTGCTTGTTAATATCTTTTTCGATTTCACCGGCGATGCGCGCGGTGTAATTAATGTCCGTGCCGTAGGGCAGCCACAAATCGACGAAGAAAATCGGTGTATTAGAGGAAGGGAAAAAGTTCTGCCGCACGGAACCGAAACCCCACACCGAAGCCACCAGCAGCGCAGCCAGCACGCTGAGCGTGAGGGCCTGGTGTGCAAGCAGTGCGGAAAGCATCCGCCGGTAGACGCGAAATATCCTGCCACCGTAAGGGTCAATCTGTTCGTCCGGTTTTTTATCCGCCACTTTCATATTGGCGAAGGCCCATTTCACCAGGACCGGCGTCAGCGTCAGCGCGGTCACCCAACTGAGCATCAGCGAAATCAGCAGCACCTGGAACAGCGATTTACAGTATTCACCGGTCGAATCTTGTGACAGCCCGATGGGCGCAAACGCCAGAATGGCAATCACCGTCGCGCCGAGCAGTGGCAGCGCGGAACGCTTAATGATTTGCGAGATGGCGTTCATCAGCGGGTTACCCTGCTGGCGCGAAATCAGCACGCCTTCCACCACCACAATCGCGTTATCCACCAGCATACTGAGCGCGATAATCAGCGCCCCGAGCGAAATGCGCTGCAGTTCGATGCCGGACAAATACATGATCAGCAGCGTGCCGAGCACGTTCAACGCCAGCGACACGGCAATAATAATCCCGCTGCGTAATCCCATGAAAATCAGCAACACGCCGACCACAATTGCCAGCGCCATCAGGAAGTTAATGATGAAACCATCGACAGATTTCTTCACTTCGGCGGCCTGATCGTAAAACACTTTCAGCTGGATCCCGGCCGGTTTATCGGCTTCAAGCTGATGCATTCTGGCTTCTATCGCCCGGCCAATGTTCATGACATTCACGCCGGGAATATAAGAGACACCAATGGTCAGCGCATTACGGCCATTGGCGTGATAAATATTGCCCGGATGATCGGTGATCCCCTGCGAGATGGTGGCGATATCCCGCAGATAAATGCTGTGCGTCGAACCGGCGGGGCTGATCAGCACATTATTCAGCTCGTCAATATTTTCAAAGCCACCGGTCGGATGCAAACGGATCGACTCGCTGCCGACCGTCATGCTGCCCGCATCTGACACCATATTCTGGCGATTCAGCACGTCGGCAAGGCGCGGCAATGTGACGCCATAAGCAGCCATTTTTGCCCGTGAAATCTCAATGTTGACCTGTTCAGGAAGGATGCCGCCAATCGCGACTTTACCCACGCCGGGCACCAGCACCAGTTCACGGCGCAGTTGTTCGGCATATTTACGCAGTTCCGGGTTGCTAAAGTTGTCGCCATAAATCGAGAAAAAATAGCCGTATACATCACCGAAATCATCGTTCACAAACGGCGGGCTGACACCGGGCGGAAACTGCAACGTGGCGTCGTTGACGCGGCGGCGCAGTTCATCCCAGATTTGCGGCAGTTCGGAGGAGTGATAACGGGAATCGATATTGACGGTAATTTGCGATAAGCCGACGGCAGAAATCGAGGAAATATTATCGACGTAAGGCAGGCGTTGCAGGGCATTTTCCAGCGGCAGCGTGACTTCTTCCTCAACCTGCTGGGATGACGCGCCGGGATATTGCACGGCAACCACCGCGGTTTTAATGGTAAACGCCGGGTCTTCCAGCCTCCCGATATTGAACAACGCAATCAGCCCGCCCACGCCGAGCAGCAGGATCACCAGCCAGATGCGCGTCGGATTATTAATGAAGCTTTCGTTAATTCCCATCACAGACCCCGCTCTCTGGTCCAGATGCGAACCGGCTGCTGAGCGTGTAATTCCCCGACGCCCGCCGCCACCACTCTGTCGCCTTTTTGCAGTCCGGCGGTGATTTCAATGCCCTGAGACGTCAGCTCACCGACAGTGACTTTACGGTCTTCGACGTGCAGGGTATCGCCTTCACCGGCCACCACCCAGACGTGCGCGTCATTACGCTGGCTGCTGTCCGGATTAAAAACGGCTTCGACCGGGATAACCAGCGTACTGACCGGCGTTGCCGTGGCGAGATTGGCCGGATTCACCGTGACGGTGCCGCTTAATCCGGCCACCGCCGGGAAGTTTTCCGGACGCGGCATGACCAGCGTCACCTGCCAGGTCAGCGTATTGGCTTCGCTGCTGGCGGTGTGTTCTTTATAGGTTGCGGTGAATTCCCGGTCGGGAAGGTTGTTGATACGCACCCGCGGGCGGTAATCGACATTGCGTACATCCAGGCTGGTAAACAGATTTTCCGGCACGCTGAACACCACATCCAGCACGTCGGAACGGCTTATGGTTGCCACCGGCTGACCGGCGGCAACAACCTGATGATTGCGCACAGACAGCCGGGCAATGACGCCGCTGAACGGTGCTGTGAGGTTCAGATCGTTAAGTTCTTCCTGCGCAATTTTCAGTGCGGCAGCGGCGGAATCCCGGCTGGCTTTATGCACCTCGAGTTCGGCCTGCGACACCACGTTGCGCCGTGCCAGCGTCTGATAACGTTCAAACTGGCGCTGCGCCAGCGTGGCGGCGCTCTGACGATCGTTAAGGCGCTGACGGGCATCGTTGTTGGTCAGCCGGGCGAGAATTTGTCCTTGTTTTACCGCTTCGCCTTCGCGGACGTCCAGCGTTTGCAACTGGCCTGCACGTTTGAAAGCAATGTCGGTGTTATCACCGGCTAAAATGCGCGCCGGAAAAACGCGGGTGCTGAGCGGGCTGGCGGCTTCTGCCGTCG